>DATLTI010000136.1:0-4657 GCA_035533675.1 Acidimicrobiales bacterium
CAGGAAAGAGCATGACGGCCGTGCGCGCGGCTTGATCCGCCTTCGATGCGCGCAATCCATCGATTCGGCTCACGGATCTCTTCAATGTTGGGAATGTTCTCGCGCGCTCTCCAGAGCAGCGCGATGAACTCCTCTCCCCCAACTCTCACAATCGAATCAATGAACGCATGGCCCTCGTGATACTGGCGGAGCTTTGCCTCGAATCCGAGCGCCTGCTGGACAAATCTCGCGACCGTTGAGCCCTGTTCGCGTCGCTCTCGCAAGACAGTCCCGAACCGCTTTGCGCCGGGAATCGATTCAGGAGCGGTGATCGACATCACGTACTCTGCGTGACCTTCGAGCAGGCTCATCAGTGCCTGGGCCTCGCGCATTGTCGCAAGCAACTTTGTCCCCGCCAACAAAGTGGCGATCCCTCCCTCATGGAGTGGATTCTCTCCGCGACGGATGATCTCCATCGCCCGAGTCCTTGCCTCGGTAAATGACTCAGAGTTCGAAACTCCGAGCGCACTCGCGCGCGCAACAAGATCAAAGAAGTATCCGCGCATCCACGGCACACCCGAAAATTGCAGGTGGTGCGTCACCTCGTGAAGAGCAATCCAAAGACGGAACTCCGAGGGAGCAAATCCGTGTCTTCGCTCAAGTCCATAGATGTTCGGACCCACGTAGTAGATCCCGTCTCTTTCGGGATCTCCGGTGACCATGTCATATTGTCCGAGCACTCGACGCGACAGCCATGCGAACATCAGGCCGACCTGGGTTCCCGAACTCGCCCGGGTGATCGCGTTGGTGGTCATAAAACCCTTCTGGGCCGGCTGTTCAACCTTGGAGAGCAGTTGGCTCAAAGAACCGAGGTTCGTCTCGGCCCACCCCATGCGATCGAGCACAACTGCTCTTGGTGAGCCCTCTGGCGATACGAGACCAGTGACCGCACTGACGCGCTCGTACGCGGTGCGAGTCAATGAAAGCGCATCATTCTCAAGTCGTCTCGTGACCTCCGAGGGAAGTGGAACCGATCTCCCAAGTGCCCGGGCACAGATGCGAGAGGCGAGGGAGAAATCAATCAGCTCTGCTGCGTTTCCACCTCCGGTCTCACTCACGAGCTGAGCCTATGTCGATTGCGATATGGAAATCGCAACTCCTAGGCTCCCGGTTCGCTTGCATCCAGTTCATGATCGATGAGCAATGCGATCTTGTCCCTTAGGTTCTGGGGAACCTGTTCCTTGCAACGATCTGCGATCACGCGGCGAAGGTCGGACTCGAAACTGACTATGTCGACACACGGGCCACAGTGATCGAGGTGATATTCAATCTCCTTGCGCTTCGCCTCGGTGAGTTCACCATCGAGAAAGTGATAGAGCTCGTGAATCGTCTGCTCGCACGCGCTGCGATCAAAGGGGTTCATCGATGGAATCTTTGGCTCGCTCATGACAGCCCATCCTCTGCAATGTTCGATTGGGACAAATCCCACCTGGTGTAGATGCGGCGGTTGCCGTTTGGCCTGGTCATTTCTCTGCCTTGACGAGTGCCCACTCTTGAACATAACGGGCAAGTGACTTCTGCAGCGCGGCACGGCCGCGAGAGAGCCGACTCATCACCGTGCCGATCGGCACCTCGGTGATCTCGGCGATCTCTTTGTAGGAGAATCCTTCAACATCTGCAAGCAAGACCGCGTAGCGGTAATTCTCCGGAAGCGATTCGAGCGCCCCTTTGATCTGGTCATCGGTGAACAGATCAAAGGCAACATCCTCTGCACTTTTTGACATTCCTGCACGTTCGAGTGCATTGATCTGGCGATAGAGATAGAGCTCGCCGACGTCTTCGACATCGGTCTCTTCCGGACGACGCTTTTTCGCCCGATAGGAATTGATGTAGGTGTTGGTAAGAATACGATAGAGCCACGCCTTGAGATAGGTTCCCTCTTCAAAACGGTCATAGGCACGAAATGCCTTGAGGTAGGTCTCCTGCAGGAGATCCTCTGCATCTGAACGATTCCTGGTCATCCGCAAAGCCGCTGCATAGAGCGAATCCGCGTGGACCATCGCGTCTTCGCTGAAGCGCTTCGGATCTGCCATAGGCCGAGATTACCGACTTAGCGAGCTGCCTGCTGCACGCCTACCATTTGCCCTTGAAATCCGGAACCATGTAGACAAGTGGTATGGCGAGAAACGCCAAAACAAACGCAAAAACCCAGATGATGTGCGCCATTTCCATGCCCGGTTCGAGGCTCCGGTTCAACAGCGCTGTCGAGATCGATACCGCGAAGATTCCACCGCACTGGCGAAACATTCCCCGCAACCCGGCGATTGCTGCGATCTGGTCCGGGGCAAGCTGCAGGGTTGCATTGTTCGAGGCCGGGGCGGCTGTTCCCATGCCAAGGCCGGTGATCCCGGCAGTCACGCTCAGCCAGATGTAGATACTGATGCCAAATCGCGGCGCGACCGACATCAACACCATACCAATCGCGACCAACGCGAATCCAACCGTCATCGGCAGTCGATATCCAGTTCTTCGCAACATCATCGAAACAAGTGCTGCAACCATGATCATGCCGACACCACGCGCGGTCAGTAACGTTCCTGCGTCAAGACGCGAGACATGGAACCGGTCGATTGCATAGAGCGGTACCAACGATGCAAATCCGAGCGCGGCGGTGCCATAGAGAAAGTTGAGCATGTTCATTACCGCGAAGCCCTTCCCGCGAAGCAGTTGCATCGGGATAAACGGAGCCTCGACCCGCTTGGTGTGGCGCAGAAAGAACATCAAAAACACAACTGAAGCGAGCTCAGGGATCACGAATGAGGGCTCAAACACGCTAGCTCCTGCGGTGCCGAGCGAGGTGATGCCGAACATCGCGCTCAAGATGACAATCCCGAGCAATGCGACTCCACGCAGATCGGTCTTGTGCTCTGATGTTGAACGCGAATCAGGAATGTATTTCAAAGTGAGCAGTATCAAGATGATCCCGATCGGCACGTTGATGAAAAAGATTCCCCGCCAGGTCCAGAAGGTGACAAACAGTCCGCCGAATATGGGACCGAGAATGCTTCCGAGCGGGAAGATGCTCGTAAACATCCCAAGTGCACGATCGCGATCCATGCCGAATCGATCTGCAACGATTCCAGTCGCTGCGGGCATCAGCGCGCCCCCGCCGACCGATTGCACTGCTCGTAGACCAACAAGAGTGTAGATGTTGTTCGAAAAGCCACAGGCGAGTGACGAGACCGTGAAGAGCACAACCGCGTAGAGAAACACCCTTCGTCGACCGAACTGGTCGGAGATCTTTCCCGCAAGTGGCATCGCAAGGATTGCACCAAGCTGATAGATGGTGATCGTCCAGCCAGCCCAGTTGATTCTGGCGTGCAGATCAGAATCAATCGTGTGCAGGACCGTCGCAACGATCGACCCATCGATCGCGCCCATGAAAAGGCCAACCGAACAGACCACAAAGACGATGCCGCGAGATGTTCCCTCTTGATCATCGTCACGCATTAATGCTCCGCGTCGCGAGCGCCACCGGAACTTTGTACGCGATGGCTCGGTGGATCCGAGCTCAGTGTCAAAGGCCATCGATCGAAGATCTCTGGCTCTTTGAATCGCGAAGGTGCTGGCTGTCAGCTCGAGTGCACATTTTCCCTACGCGGGGCTGACAAATTGTCGCGGACAGCCTACGGTACGGGAAAAGATCACTTTGTTACCCTACCTAAAGACCGCTAACCTGACCATTTCGGGCGGTATTTGCGCCGTTTCGCGCAAACACCACCACGTCGCCACAGTTGCTGTGGCGCCAACAAGGAGGGTCCACGTGGGAGAGCGGCATCAGGTAGTCATCATCGGTGGAGGGCCCGTTGGCGTCTCACTCGCGGTCGAACTCGGCCAGCGAGGGATCGACGTCGCTGTTGTCGAGCGTCACCGAGAGGTTGGGCGCATCCCCAAGGGCCAAGGCCTCACCCACCGGTCGCTTGAGCACTTCTACTTCTGGAACTGCGTCGATGACATCCGAAAGGCAAGACTTCTTCCCGAGGGATATCACATCGGCGGAATCATCGCCTACAACGACGCGATGAGCGAGTACTGGTACGACAACGGCAAGGCGCGCAACAAGCTTCACCCCTACTTCTTCCAGCGAAACGAACGCCTCCCGCAGTACCTCACCGAAGAGGTGATGCGCGCAAGGGCCGCACAGATTCCGAATATCACCTTCTATTGGGAACACACCGTCAAGTCCGTCGACCAGGATGAGAACGGCGTTCGCGTTGGCGCGACTGCAGAGCAGTGGCCCTATGAGGACATCGAGCTCGAGGGCGACTACGCGGTCGGCTGTGACGGAACCCGTTCGATCACCAATGTCAGGATCGGCATCGAACGCCACGGTACGGACATGGAAAAGCGCATGGTGCTCACCGTCTTTTCAGCGCCCGAACTCAACAAGGGATTCGAGCGCTTTGGTGACAAGACAACCTTCTTGATGCTCAATCCGAAGAACGACGGCGCATGGCAGTTCTTTGGACGCGTGGGCGTGGAGACCTCGACGTTCTTCTTCCACGCCCCGGTCGGCGAGGACACCAAGCCGACCGACACCGATCACATCCTTGCGGTGATGCAAGAGGCCGCAGGATTTGCCTTCGATGCCGAGTTCCAGCACGTTGGATTCTGGAAC
>DATLTI010000137.1:0-1560 GCA_035533675.1 Acidimicrobiales bacterium
GAGGTGGCGCTTGATCACCGCGACTTTCGCGCGTCGCTGCTGCGCGTCCTCGTAGTAGGCGCCCACCACGCGGTTCAGGTTCGAGAGTTCCAGCACATCAGGATCGATGAGGTTGAGCGCCTGAAATCCCATGTGGATGAGGTGTTCCGCGATAATTGATCCCAGACCGCCTACGCCGACGATGGAGATCATCTGGTCATGCATCAGCGTGCGCAGTACCTCCAGCCCCAATACGGAGGCGCTGCGCTGGAACACTCCCTCCCTTTCGCTCAGCGCCGTCGGTTCTTCCGCCGTCTCGCGGCGAAAGTCGGCGCTGGCGATGGCCTCGCGGCTCGTTTGCGTTTTGAGCCACGCTCTCCTGGCAACGATGGCGTCGTTGCTGACCGTCCAGAGACGCGCCGAATACCGTTCTTGCGAGAAGACAATGCTCGCGTAATGGATGCCGGCGAACGTCTCGCGCAAAAACTGAAAGAAGGTGCGTTCGTCGCCATCATCGGTGGCGGAGAACGCGACATGCTCCCGCGTAAAGGGATGTGTGTGGACATCGATCATCGTATCGACATCGTAGCGCTGCGTCAGTTCCGCCAATGCCTGGTGGATGAAATCTTTTCGGATGCGCAAAAAGGCCGCGCTTTGCTGGTGATAATCGGCCTGCGCGGGAAAGAGCTGATCGACGACCGTGATGATCGTGTAGCCCTCGATCTGCCGCGTTTTCCCCAGCAGGATCGCGAACTGTTCGCGGGAACAATCGTCGAGCAATCTGGCGCGCAAGGCGTCGAGCTCGCCCTGTTGAAACTTGATGAGAGTGCGAGATGGTGTTCTCATAGCAAATCCTATTGAAGCGTAGATAGGTGTGGAGGCGATATCATCACCATTCACAACCAACATCGGGCATGTCATTCTGAGCGGAGCGAAGAATCTCCCTCGCCGCGCAGCGATTCTTCGCTCCGCTCAGAATGACATGCCCAATCTCGATGGTTAAAGTTCATCATGTCGCCTCCACACGGTGGTGTCAGTCCTCGGTTCCCGACAAGACTTCGCTGATCAGCGTAAAGTAGGTCCAGAGGCTATCGCCTTTGCGCCAATCCCCCGCGTGAATCACTGGAGCAGGTTGCCAGCCTCCCGCGTTGATGTAGACGCAGTACCACTTCCAGCCCTGGGTCAAGGGATCGCTGCACGCTTCGTGATACGCTTGCTGGTAGAGGTGTCCATTGACGGAGAGCGGGATATCCGCCTTGAGGTAGAAGCCGACCGGCGGCAAGACGGGATATTCCGTCGGAAAGACGACCATCAGGTCGGTAGTGCGAGCAATGCTATGCCAGAGGGGCGGCAGCACATATTGATTGGCGATCATCCAATCGGCGTGTTCCTCGTCGAAGGAGACGCCGCGTTTGAACAAGTGCTCGGCGATGTCGCAGACCTGCTCAATGATGATCTGTTTGGAGAGGAACGTGCGCTCGCCGCCGTAGGTGACGCCCTTGGTGCGATCGGGGATGGTGGTGATCTTGACCGGATTGCCATGCTGGTCATACAGCTCTGCCGGTTTGTAGGTATAGCCAG
>DATLTI010000138.1:0-9556 GCA_035533675.1 Acidimicrobiales bacterium
TGGTACGGATGTGTTCGTCCACCATTCGGCGATACAGATGGAGGGTTACCGCTCACTCGAAGAGGGTCAGGCAGTTGAATTCGAGGTGCAGGAAGGGCAAAAGGGCCTACAGGCCGCGAACGTCAAAGCGGTCTAGCACCGACGTTCGAACCGGACTCGGTTTGCCCTGATCTGATCGCGACTCCATTGAGGTAGCGCCGCGGCGGGTCGACTTGACGCAATGGTCAAGGGGGAGTCGAATACAACCGTGGAATCTGGGCGTCGCACGCGAGGGAGTGGCGCGCCCGATAATCGGGCCGTGATCGGGTCGAGATTGAGTGCCGTGCGCGGAGTCGTCGGCATGGACTTCGTCCTCTTTGGACTCGTCTTTCCGATCCTCCCGCTCTATGCGCGCCATCTCGGCATGAGTGTGATCGCGATTGGCGCTGTGCTTGGCGCCTATTCGCTTGCTCAGTTAATCACGGCGCCACTCTGGGGACGTCTTGCCGATCGTCGCGGTCGTCGACTTGTGTTGATCGTCGCGCTTTCGGGGAGCGCACTCAGCGCGCTTGGTCTTGCGCTTGCTGGATCTGGAATGTTGCTCGCGGTCGCAGTCATCGTGAATGGTGCCTCCGGCGGATCAATGGCAGTTGCGCAGGCGGCGATCGCGGATGTCACCAGCCAGGAGCATCATGCGCGAGAGTTTGGTCTGCTTGGGGCGTATGTTGCGATGGGATTTGTCGTCGGACCTGGGCTCGCGTCACTGAGTGCGCTCGGCGGGATCCGTCTGCCATTTATTCTGGCAGCTGTCTTTGGAGGGGCAAATCTCGCGTTCGCAATCGCGCGCTTTCCAGAGACGCGAGGCGAGCTTGAGATCGTAAAAACGCGCGCCGATGCCAAATCTGGTGAACACGCCGCTCAAGATGAGCAACGCTCGTCGCGCTCTTTGATTCGTTGGCTGTGTCTTGGCGCCTTTGGCATAGTGGTGCTCGGGTTCAGCGGCTTTGAATCGACCTTTGCCCTTTTTGAACGCGAGACGCGCGGCTTTGACGTGTCGGGTGCCTCGCTCTCGTTCGCTCTGCTTGGTGTGGTGTTGGCAACTGTCGAGGGTCGTGCGATCAGTCCCGTGCTTCGGCGATTCGGAGCGGTATCGACCATCTTGGCCGGGGTAGCAAGCTTCGGAGCAGGGATGCTGCTGATTGGTCTTAGTCGCTCTGTCGTCGTGCTGGGGCTCGGACTTGTCCTTGTCGCAATCGGGTACGGACTCGTCTCTCCGGTGCTCACCGCAACCGTCGTCCAGCTCGTGAGCACTGCGAGACGTGCTGGAGCGCTTGGGCTACAACAAAGCGTGTCAAGCCTTGCCCGGGTCATTGGCCCCGTGCTTGGGACCGGACTCTTTCACTCGATCGGGGCACGTGCAGACTATTTCGTGTTTGCTGGCATCGTGTTCGCAATGGTTCTGCCGCTTGTCAATTCGGATTTTCGCCGCTCGCTCGAAGCCGTGCGCGCCTCGCCCCGCTTTTCGGAGGTCTCGCCCTAAGAAATCTCGGTAGTTGTGCGCGGACCTCGGGGGTGTCCTTGCGATGTGCTCGCTTTCGGCCTAGAACTATGCGGTGCGACGACGAGCATTAATCACGGGAATTACTGGTCAGGACGGCTCCTATCTCGCAGAGCTACTCCTTCAAGAGGGCTACGAGGTCATCGGAATGGTGCGGCGCACTTCGACGGTGAATTTCGATCGCGTCGCGCATATTCAGGATCATCTCACCTTTGCACCAGGCGACCTGCTCGATGAGATGTCGATTATCGATGTTCTTCGTGAATATCGCCCTCAAGAGGTTTATAACCTCGCGGCGCAGTCATTTGTGCAGACCTCTTTCTCCCAGCCCGTTTACACCGGCGAGTCGACCGCTCTTGGAGTGACCCGGGTTCTGGATGCGATTCGATTTGTCGACCCTGGGATCCGCTTCTACCAGGCAAGCTCTTCTGAGATGTTCGGTAAGGTGCACGAGGTCCCACAGCGCGAGTCCACACCTTTTCATCCGCGCTCTCCATACGGCGTCGCAAAGGTCTATGGACACTGGATCACGGTGAACTATCGCGAGAGTTATGACCTTCATGCAAGCTCAGGAATCCTGTTCAACCACGAAAGTCCGCGACGCGGGCTCGAATTTGTCACGCGAAAGGTGACCAGCGGCGCCGCGCGGATCAAGAGTGGACTTGGCACTGAGCTTCGCCTGGGCAACCTTGATGCGAAACGCGACTGGGGATTCGCTGGCGACTACGTGCGCGCGATGTATCTCATGATGCAACAAGACACTCCGGACGATTATGTGGTTTCGACGGGCGAGACCCATGAGGTTCGAGAGCTCTGCGAGGTCGCCTTTGCGAGGGTCGGTCTTGACTATCGTGACCACGTGAAGATCGATGAGCGGTTCTTCCGGCCCGCAGAGGTCGACCTGTTGGTCGGCGACTCCGCCAAGGCAGAATCGGTGCTTGGTTGGCGACCCGCGGTCGATTTTGTCCGCCTTGTCGAGATGATGGTCGACGCGGATATGGACCTTCTCTCGGGTCTGCGCTAGCCAGCTCTCTCGCCCCTGGCTGGCCGAGTGCCGGTATTGTTTGCGCTCAGGTGGGCCAACAGCGCTGGATATTGAGCCTTTCCCGCGGGTAACGCGCGCAAACCGAGAGCCACGCTTGCTTCTAACATGGGTCGAGCCATGGCTGAAGCGATCAAACTCCGTGATGCCGTCGCATTCTCTGGATCTTTTCCACTTCTCTCAGGTGTTAATCTCGCCGTCGAGGTTGGCGAGATTGTGCTTCTCAATGGAGCAAATGGCGCAGGCAAAACGAGCCTGCTTCGCGCGCTTGCGGGACTTGTGTCGATTACGCAGGGATCAATTTCGGTTCTTGGCTATGACCTCACGCAAGAGCGGCGAAGTGTCCGACGCGAAGTCGGCCTTCTTGGCCATCAGAGCTTTCTTTATGAGGATCTTGACGCAACAGAAAACCTTGCCTTCTGGCTCAAAGCTGAAGATACCCGAGACGACCGAATTGCGGAGGCATTTTCACGCGTTGGACTGACCGGCCGGCTTCTTGTCACTCCGGTCTCGAAGCTCTCGACGGGTCAACGGCGACGAGTCACGCTCGCGTTGCTCTACGCGCGAAACCAGAGGCTCTGGCTACTCGACGAACCGCACGCGGGGCTCGATACCTCTGGGCGCGAGACTGTCGATTCTTTGATCCTCAACGCGTCGCACTCGGGCACCACGGTTGTCTTTGCCTCGCACGAGCTCGATCATGCACGCACGGTCGCGACGCGTTCAGTGCTGATGTCGGGTGGCGCTATCACTGCAGATGTCAAGGATCAGATTGAGGGCGGTGCGGCTAATGATTCGTGACGCGCTCCATATCGCCCGAAAGGATCTCCGCATCGAATGGCGGACAAGGGTTACCGCATATCAGGTCATTCCCTTTGCGGTCGTGATCATCGTGCTGTTTGGCTTCGCCCTCGGCCCTGACCCTCAGCGTCTCGAGCCGGCCGCACCTGGCGTTTTCTGGCTAGCCGTTTTGCTCGCAAGCGTGCTTGGCGTCCAGCGTTCGGTCGCGATCGAACTTCGTGAGGGTGCGATTGATGGGCTTCGCCTTGCCGGATTTGATCCAGCGGGCATCTTTCTTGGAAAACTCTGTGCGCTCTCTGGGCAACTCGTGATTCTTGAAGTTCTCCTTGGGGTGGTCACCGCGATTGTCTTTCAGGTGAGCCTCGCCTCGTTCTGGCTGCTGATCGTTGCGACGCTCGTGGCAACGCTCGGAATTGTCGCCGTCGGTCTGCTCTATGGAGTGCTTTTGGCCAGTTCAAGAGTCCGTGAGACACTATTACCCTTGTTGTTTTTTCCCGTTATTGCCCCCGTCCTTATCGCTGGAACCAAAACCTGGCAGGCCGCGATCGCAAAGCATGCGTCAACTGGCCTTGGCTGGCTCGAGCTGCTCGTCGCTTTTGGCGTTGTTTACTGCTGCATTGGAATCGTCAGCTTCGGACCGCTGATGGAAGACGCCTGATGCACCGTTTTGGTCAAGCACATTCTCGAGCGGATCAGATCCAGCGATCTCTCGGACTTTCGGCACTGGTCGGAATGGTCGCAACCATCTGGCTCGGGCTTTTCATCACGCCTCCCGACCAATTCATGGGCGACCTCGTTCGCCTTATTTATATTCATCCACCACTCGCATGGGTGGCATTCATCGCGTATGGGATGAACTTTCTCGCGAGCCTCGCGTACCTCTGGCCGCGAACACGGGATCTGCGCTGGGATCAACTCGCCGGCGCATCGGCAGAGGTAGGAGTTCTGTTTACTGGCTTGACGCTCGTCACTGGATCGATCTGGGGTCGTCCGGCATGGGGGACGTGGTGGACATGGGATCCGCTATTGACGACGACGGCGCTTTTGTTCGTCTTGTATCTCGGATATCTCGCGCTCCGGCGGGTGCCAGATGATCAGGAGTTCCGGGCGAGGCGCTCTGCGATCGCTGCGTTGATTGCCTTTATCGATGTCCCGATTGTGTACTTTGCCGTCCTGTGGTGGAAGAGTCTGCATCAGGCACCGACTGTGCTCAATCCAACGACGCACAAGACCTACATTCACGGCTCTATGGCCTGGACGCTCCTGCTTGGATTTGTCGCGTTCACCCTCACCTACGCGTGGATGGTGATGATCCGCTACCGCCTTGGGGCGATTGAGACACGGGCACTTAAAACCCAGATCAGCTCGGCGCTGCGCGATCGCCAGCTTGAGGGCAGTCATGAATAGCTACGTTCTCGCAGGATATCTCGTCACCTTCATCGCGATTGTGCTTCACGTTGGTTCGCTCATCGTTAGACAGCGCAGGGGTCGGGAACGCGCCACACGCCCATGAATCAAATCAAGGTGACTGGAACGAACACGCAGGCGGCGATGGATGAAAACGCCTCGAACGAAGTCGCGAGAGCACGTCGTGAGACGCGTAGACGCCTGCGCCTTGTCTTTTTTGTCATTGCATTGGCGATTGGTTTCTTGCTCTACAAGACGCTTTCGGGAGCAGTGACCTATTTCAAAACGGTCGATCAAGCGCTTAGCTCGCGGAACATTCTCGGAGATGCCGACTTCCAGCTTGAGGGCGTCGTGCTTGCCCATAGCATCTCTCGTCCAAATCCGACGACCGTCGATTTTGTCATCGGTGGATCTGCGCACAACAAGATCTCTGTGACCAACTCGGGTGAACCGCCTGAGCTCTTTCAGGCAAACGTTCCCGTTGTGCTTGTCGGGCATTTTGTCGGCACCTCTGATCGCTTTCAGTCTGATCAGATCCTTGTGAAACATTCCAATTCCTATATCGCGGCTCATCCTGGAAGGGTTCGAGCTCCGAATGGATCGGTGCGATAGTCCCATGTTTCGCGTCGGTTCTGTGAATCCGGGCTCACCTCGATGAACTCCTGGTTTGGACATCTCGGAATTTGGATCGGAATTCTCGGTTCTGTTTCGACCATTGTGTTGTGTCTCTTTGCGCTCAGGCCAGATTCGAGCAGTCTTGTCGCGCGTCTTCGCATCGCCGGCTTTGTGCCACTTCTTGGTGCGATTGTCGCGACCCTTGCGATGGAACACGCACTGGTCACACATGATTTCTCGCTTGCATACGTCGCGTCGAACAACTCGCGAGAGACTCCGCTTTTGTATTCGATTACCGGTATGTGGTCGGCGCTGCAGGGTTCGATCCTTCTCTGGGTACTCATACTGACCGGGTACCTCTCAGCGATGATTATCCGTTTTCGCAACCGTCTTGACGATCGGCTGTTTCTGATCGCGCTCGGAATCACCGGGGTTGTTGCACTTTTCTTTTTCTATCTGATTGCCGGACCCGCTGATCCGTTCGTCGTCGTCTCGAGCGTGGTTGCCGACGGAACAGGGCCGAACCCGCTGTTGCAGGATAACCTTTTGATCGCGTTTCACCCGGTTTTTCTCTATCTTGGCTATGTCGGGTTCACTGTGCCGTTCGCCTTTGCACTTGCATCGCTTATCACCGGACGCATCGGTGAGGGTTGGTTGATCGCGACTCGACGCGCGACGGTGTTCGCATGGTCATGTCTGACGGTAGGAATTGTGCTTGGCGCTTGGTGGTCATATCAGTCTCTTGGTTGGGGAGGAGCCTGGGGTTGGGATCCGGTTGAGAACGTCGCACTCCTTCCATGGTTGACTGCGACTGCCTATCTGCATTCGGTGATGGTGCAAGAGCGGCGTGGCCTGTTGCGTATCTGGAACCTTTCTCTGTTGGTCGCTACGTTTTCGTTGACGATTCTTGGCACCTTCCTCACCCGATCTGGCGTCGTCGTCTCTGTGCACGCTTTCTCCAACTCAGGTATCGGCCCGACTCTGCTGAGTTTTTTTGCCGTGATCGTGCTCGTCAGCGTCTCTTTGATTGGATGGCGCGGGGACCGCCTTGTCTCATCTGGTTCGATCGATGCTCCGGTATCGCGCGAGGGCGCGTTCCTTGCGAACAACCTGATCTTTGCCTGTTTTGCCTTTGTCGTGCTTCTCGGCACGGTTGCGCCGGTGCTTGTCGAGGCGGTGAGCGGGGGCGCGATCTCGATTGGTCGCCCGTACTTTGACACCTTCACCGTGCCGCTCGGGATTTCGCTGTTGTTCATCATGGCGATCGCTCCTGCGCTTCCGTGGCGAAAGGCCGGAGCTGGCGTGATGCGCTCTCGCATCCTGGTCCCGGCGTGGAGCGCGGTCACGCTGCTGGCGCTGCTCGTATTGCTTGGCGTGCGTGGCTTTGTGCCCCTGCTTACGTTTTCCCTCGGCGGATTTGCCGCAGCCGCTGCACTTCGTCAGCTCAGTCTGGCGACACTTGCCGCGCATCGACATGGGCTTCCACTCTGGCGCGGTCTCGTCGGTCGTGCGAACGGGGGCATGGTGACCCATCTTGGCGTCATCTGCATTGCCGTCGCGCTGTGTGCCTCGACCTCGTTCGCGACAAGGACATTGATCACGCTCAAACCCGGAGCTTCAACCTTTGTCGATGGTCGCGCGTTGACCTTTGTCGGCTGGCAGACGGTCAACACTCCTGCGGCAAAGGGCTATCTCGCAAAGATCCGCATTGGCAGTGATGGAGTGTTTCGTCCCGGCATTGTCAATTTCGACAACAGTCCTTCATCGACAGCGATGCCGTCGATCGATTCGACACCGACCAGGGACCTCTACCTCGAACTCGCGAGTGGAGCAGGACTTGGTCTTCCTGTGAGTATCGAAGTCATCAGCGAACCGCTCGTGATGTGGTTGTGGATCGGCGGCGCGATCTGTGCACTCGGTGCGCTTTTGGCACTTATTCCCGGATCGCGTCGGCGTCCTACGGATCCTTCGACGGTCTTGCTCCCGGAGTTCCTTGAGGCCTCGCCGGTAGGTGGGCGATGAAGATCGCCCCTATACGAGCTCGCGTCGCAGCGCTGGTTGTGGGTGCGGTGTGCATCGCGTTGATCGTCGTCTTCGCGCTAAGAACCGTGGGTGGGACGCGCGCCACCACGACCCCGCTCGGAGGATCCGCGGCAAAGGCTATTTCGGGTACCAATATTTTGAACGGCACGCAGATTTCATTGCAGACAATGCGCGGTCGTTATGTCATCGTTGATTTCTTTGCCAGTTGGTGCAGCGCCTGCCTCAGTGAGGAGCCACAGATCGAGGCGTTCACGTTTGCGAATCGCAATGACCGCACGATTGGTTTCATCGGAGTCGATATCGACGACTCGATCAATAATGCGCGGGGCTTCTTCTCGCGCTACGGAGCAACCTGGACAGCGGTCGTCGATACGACCGGTTCGATCGCTCAGTCCTATGGTGTCGCCCAGCCTCCAGAACTCTTCCTGGTCGATCCACGGGGCAAGATTGTCAGCTCGATCTCCCAGCCGGTCACCGCTACCGAGCTGACGAACTGGATCCGCGAGGCAAAGGTGGCGGGGGCTTGAGTGAAGTTCGGGCACTCAGATCGCTGTTCCGTTCGCGGCCAATGTGGGCGGTACTCGCTGTGGTCTTTATTGCATTGCTCGCGGTTGGGTCTGTACATGGTTCAACCACCACGCAACAACAGCGCATTGCCAATCTCGAGGATGTCCTGAAATGCCCATCGTGCGCAGATGCCTCGCTTGCTCAATCAGAGACTGTCTCTGCGAACGAGCTCAAGGCAACGATTGCTGTCTGGGTGCACCAGGGACTTTCTGATCAGACGATCGAGACGCGCTTTGTCACAACTTATGGCCAGGGAGAGCTGCTTCGTCCAACAGGCTCCGCGATCTGGGTTGTGCCAGTTGTTGTGGTCGCGCTCGGGTTTGCTGGTCTGATTTATTTCTTTTTGCGCCGTCGACCCTCCGAAGAAACCGTCTCCAAAGAGGATGAAGAGCGAGTCCTTGCGCTCCTCAAGCGGCGCTCTGATTCGCGACTTGACGAGGTCGATCATGAAGGCTGAGGTGAACCAACGACTTGGTCTGTTAAAAGACGAGCGCGACAACCTGTTGCGTTCGCTTGAAGATCTTGAGACCGAGTACCAAGCAGGAGATGTCGAACCGCTCGACTACGAGATCTTGCGCCAGAGTTACATCGCGAGGACGAGTGCTCTGCTTGACGAGATCGCCAAGCTTGAACAACAAAGCGAGACCAGCGCTGGGTCGCGTACACCCTTTGCTCAATTGCGACGATCGCTTGGCAAAAGGCGGTCGCGGCGCGTGCTGGTTGTGTTCGTTTCCGTGTGGGTGATTGCTGGCGTGACGCTCGCCGCTATGCATTTTGCCGGCGTCCGGCTGCCCGGACAGAGCGCGACCGGTTCGATCTCGCTCTCAGAGGCGTTAGTTGTCCAGCAACGGCTCACCCAGGCCTCTGACCTAGCTGGTACGGGACAGATCGCTGAGGCGATCTCGCTCTACGCGAAGGTGCTCGTAGTCGTTCCACACCAGCATGAGGCGCTGACCTATCAGGGATGGTTGATTCGCCTCTCGGGGCTTAGTGCAGGCCAGGAGAATGTTGTCGCGCGCGGTGACCAGGAGATCGCACTTGCCGCGGGCGTCGCTCCGGGATATGCCGATGCGCGCGGTCTTGACGCGATTGCTCTCGCACAGGATCGACACGATATTCCCGCTGCTGTCATTCAACTCGATGCGTTTGTGCGCGACCACCCGGCCCAGGCGTTGGTCGCGGCACTGCGGCCACAGGTGCTAAGGATCTATCAGCAGGCAAAGATCGCACCACCGGCGGTATTTGTGACTGCCAAAGCTGGCTAGCTTGCAGCTACGCTCTCGCAGTTGTCGTCACCGCGCGCTCGAGAGCTTAGCTGAACCGGCACGCCCTCGCCGCAAAGCCCTGCCATGAGCCCCTGCACCATGCCGCGATCGACCGCGCAGAGCACTGGGTGCTCTGACACAACCTCACCAAATGGGCAGTGGTCGCGGATGATGCTCATTGACTGCGCGCGCTCTTCTGCATGGGCTGCAAATCCATGGGCGGTCAGCGCGTCTGCGACGGCGAGCATTGCCGCGCGGCTCGAGCGCTGGGAATCGCCG
>DATLTI010000139.1:0-3111 GCA_035533675.1 Acidimicrobiales bacterium
AGCTCACTTGCTGACGCCACACCCGACGAGGTCTACTATCAATCACACATCAACCAACGGGCTGCCTGAGTCCGGCAACACCAGACTGCTTACCTCTTAGGAAGACCATCAGGTTGTCCAAAGGTTAGGGTCCACTTCAGAGCCAAGAGTCCTATAAAACCTGGAAACATCACCTCTGCATCTCTGATGTCGAGCGGGGCCGTCAAGTGTTTGGGGAAGATTTTCCAGGATGTTTTCATTCGAGTGCGGAAAAACGGACGCGGCGAGATGACGCCAGCGAGGTCCGACGCAGTCTTTCGCCCGCCCGTCTGTGCGAGTTATGAGGGTTTGGGATTGCGCTTCAGTGGTTCTCACATCCGGAGGGTCGGCAAGGCCGGATCGGCTGCCGTGCATCTCTTCGCCGCGGTGTGCGGCATGAAGCGCTTCGGCCACAGCTGCTGGGCTTACTCATCGATGACGATCACGCCGACGACGGGGATCAAGCAGAGGTTCGAGCTCGCAGCACGCTGTGTCCGATCCGCCTCAGCCCGCCCTGGCCAGACAACGGATCTCTCCGTCACGAAGGCCGTAGTAGACGAGGCCAAGAAGTTTGCGAGCCGCGGCGACCCGGGCGATGTTGTTGCCGCGTCGCTCGGCGACTCTCGCATAGAGAGCTGTGATGACCGGATCACGGTGACGACTGATTGCCTCAACTGCCGCCCAACGCACCAGCGCGGAGCCCTGTTTGGTGATCCGCCCCCGCGTCACCTTCGTGTCCGACTCGCGATGGCGTGGGGTGAGTCCTGCCCAGGAGCTGAGTGCCTCGGGCGAGGAGAACCGGGTGACATCGCCGATCTCGGCGACGAAGACCGCTGCGAGAACGGGTCCGATACCGACGATCTGTTGGATCGCAACGTAACCGAGGTCGCCTTCGAGCCAGGGAGCGATCTCATCTCCCGCCCAGGTGATCTGTTCGTCGAAGTTGGCGATGAGCGTGCGCAGGGAGTTGACCTTGTCCGCATAGACGCCAGTAAGGGCGAGTTCGTCGAAATGCCCGGAGCCGTGTGCGCCGAACAGATCACGACGGGTCGCGGCCATCCCCTGCTTGGCGAGGACCGCGTGGATCTGGGACTTGAGCCCAGCCCGCAACTCGACAAGACGCGCTCGATACCTGACGAGTTCGCGCAGCTCGCGTTGTTTGGACGGTGCCAGCCAGGCCTCGGGAAGACGGCCCATCCGCAACATGTCGGCGAGGTCAGTTGCGTCGCGTTCGTCGTTTTTCACCCGGCGACGTCCCCAGTTGAGACCGCTCGGGTTTGCGAGGTGGACAAGGGCTCCCGCCTCTTCAAGCACGTCTGCAGCCCAGTACCAACCGACGGTTGCCTCGATGACCACCTCTGGCCGCTCACCAGCGGTAGAGATCGCGCTGGCGAGTGCTATCGGGTCATTGTCGATCTTTACCGCAGAGAGTGTCTCACCCGCTTCGTTCATCGTCACGATGACCGACCGGCGCTTGTGCAGATCAATACCCACATATTGTTTTCCCACAGGGGCCTCCCTTTACTTTTAAAGCAGCGAAAACCCAGAGTTACGCAACTCCGGTGCTCGAGCAAGGCGGAGGCCCCGCTCGACATCATCGAATCATCGGTGACGATTTGTTCGATGGCGTAGATCGGCTTCGAGGTGCATTGTGCCGGCAGGAAAGGAAAATCGGTCCCGGTCATGCCCGCGCTTTTTGAACCGGGCAAAGCCCATGGGGCGACCGGCGACCTTGCCCGCGCGAGACCTCTGCCAGCGCCAGTAGGCGTCGGAGGCGCGGAGTACTCCGTCGTCAAAGACCTCCTCGGAGATCTTGGGCCACCAGACCTCGGCGTTCTCGGGGTTCACGCAGCTTTTTGAGCTCTGTCCTCATCAGCCCTGCGCGTCAATTTCTACATGCTCTACGTCTACCAAGGCGCTGTATCACCTTGCTTGAGCGTAATTTCTCCCTCTTCAAAGCAATTCTCTCTCCCGAGATCGCGCGAGTCTTCTTGTGTCGCATTGAGCCCTTTTCTGGCTATGCCTCATGAGTAGTACTCAAAACCCTGGAAAGACCTGTCGGAGCGCATCGATATCGACACCATCTTCGTAAATCTTGTGCCTATGTTCGAGACCGAGGCGTCCATAGACAAGACGGATAAATGCTTCGGCCGGCAATTCAAGCGATGCCTTGAATTCGGCAACTTCCAAATTCGTGAGCGGTCGCAGGACTGCGCCATCGATGTTGACGTTCAAGACAAATAGACGCTTCGGGTCCTGCGTAACTATCCTCACCTCGATTGGTTTTTCGGTTGGCTTCGCGGACCGGTTAACGCGTCGCTCAAGAATATCGAGAAGCAGAACGACCGCATCGCTGGCAATGGTTGCATCTTGGTCAAGGGCAACTGCAACGTCCCACGTGTGCACGGCGTGCTCGCTCAGGCGTAGTCTCAGAAGGTCGATCACATCCTGGTCTTGTCCGAACATTGACAGATGCAACGCGCGTCGCTGCGAATCATCGAGTGCGACCATCTGTTCGAGAAACTCCGCATTGAAACGAAGGGAGTCATGAGTCTGCTGCTCTGGTCGTTTGGCGTTCCAGCGCTCCCAGATCGGCAGGTACACCTCTCTCTCGGGTGCCGGGTCTCCATTGAGCCCGGCTTTGAGAAGGAGGGAGAAGATCTCCGCCCCCGATCCCAGGTGCGAGAGCACCTGCGCGATGTTCCATTCACTCGCATACGAGGAGCCCTCAAGCTCTTCTGGCGTAAGTCCGGCTACAAGGTCTGTCAGCCTCAGGTGTGAATTCATCAATGCTGAATACCACGCGTCAAACATCGAGGCGAGATCAGTTATTGATGGCTGTAGGTTTGGGGTGGTCTCGGGAGAGTTAGGCATATTGGCGAGCCTAACGAGGGATCGGTTGAGGCCTTCCATTTTGTCTGTTGCAAGATTTGTCTGTTGCAAGATTCGCCAATTTCTCTCTTGACTCGACAGACGGTCTATCGCTATCTGGGACACATGTACGGAATATTCACCGAATACGTTCACGACGTGCCGTCCTATTGACAAGGTCCCGGTGAACAAGTCCATAAGATATGCCGTGCGATCTGCGAT
>DATLTI010000140.1:0-1023 GCA_035533675.1 Acidimicrobiales bacterium
CGCTTTGACCTTGCCATCATGTTTTTTACCCGGAGGTCCTCGACTCCAATCTGGTCGTAGTTGGCGACAAGCCCGTGGGCCGCTTTGTGTTGGAAGTCCAACCGCTGCGATGCCACTTTGGCGTGTTGGCGGGCGAGACGGGTCTTTGCTCTGGCTCGGTTCTTCGAGCCTTTCTTCTTCCTCGACATATTGCGTTGAGAACGGGCCAGGGCCCTTTGTGCGTGACGTAGGTAACGAGGGTTTTGCACATCGTGCTCGGCATCTTCGACCGTTGCGAAGGTCGTCAACCCAACATCGAGGCCGGTTGAGCTGCCAGTCGAACGAACGCGTACCTCAGGCACCTCGATTCGACATACGAAGCTTGCCCAGTAGTGGCCGCAGCGGTCTCTGTAGACGGTTACCGACGCGGGCACCGAGGCAAGCTCACGGCTCCACACGACCCGTAGTGCGGTCCTGCCGCCACCAACCGCAATATGCAGCCTGTCGTTTTTGATGGCAAAACCGTTCTTTGTCCACCGGGCCGATTGGAGCGTGCCCTTTTTCTTGAAGGTCGGCCTTCTTGTCGGGTTCTTCTTATCGAAAAAGGCGGCGATCGACCTATACAGGTCGCGCAGTGCCTGTTGTTCGGGAACCGACGGCTGGCCCCGGAGCCAGTCGAGCTCTTTGCGACGCAGTGTCAGAGCCCTGTCGGCTTCGCCATATTGAACGGAACGTTGTTCGTGCTTCCACGCATCGGTCCAATCGCCAAGCGCTCTGTTCCACACAAACCGACAAGAATCAAACACCTCCTTGAGTTGGTTTGCCTGAGTGTTGCTGACTCGCAGTCGGTACCTGTAGCGGACCTCGATCTGTCGCACCTAAGCCACAGGTCTCTGATTCAGCACGTATCGACGAACGACTTCGCGTGGTGCACCACCGAGCGTCGATACGGACCACGAAGGACTCGGGAGCGATGACAGACGACGAAGATGGGGAGACTCAGCTCGGGTGCGGCGCGATGATCGCCCCTTTAGAACCTGTAGC
>DATLTI010000141.1:0-1860 GCA_035533675.1 Acidimicrobiales bacterium
TTCCATCTCCTGGGCGACGATTTGGTCTGCCTTTACGCGCATCGATGCAATCACGGGTGAGACAGCTCTGGAGCGGACATTCACACGGTAGCGCTCAAGTTCATCGTCGATGATCTTGACAACCCCGGCAACCTCACTCCGTCTCGCCTGTACTTCGGACTCGGCATAGCGACGCAGATCATCGAGATCGAACAACGTCACACCTTCGACGTCGCTCACCTTTGGATCGACATCTCTTGGCATCGCTGCATCAACAATCACGAGTGGTTGTGCCCGTCGCGCGGCAAGTGCACGGGTAATCGACTCGAGGTCGAAGATCACCTCATCGCCAGAGGTGGCAGTGAGCACAACATCTGCCCGTGCGACCTCTTCAAAGAGATCCTTCAGCCCGATTGCTCGACCACCGACCCTGCCTGCGAGTGTCTCCGCCTTGGTCTTAGAGCGGTTCGCGATCACGATTTCGCTCGGTGATTTTCCTGAAGTGCGAAGTGAGTCAGCTCCAAGGGCATCAGCAATGCCCTCTCCCATCTCACCTGCTCCGACCACGACGATCCGCTTTCCTGCAAGCGATCCACCGGTCGCCTTCGAGGCAATTGCCGTGGTCACATACGCAAGCGAGGTGATCCCTCGAGCGATTGCTGTCTCTGACCGTGCCCGCTTGCCGACCTCGACAGCGTGACGAAAGAGTCCATCAAGGACAGGACCCGAGGCGTGCTCCTCTCGCGATCGTGAGGCAGCATGTCGGACCTGGCGAAGGATCTCACCCTCGCCAAGCACCGCGGAATCAATTCCCGAGGCAACCTCGAACAGATGTCTCGCAGCGGCATCGTCGTATTCGACAAAAAGGTGTTCGGCGAGTGAACCTGCCTCGAAGTGCTCTCCGCCCGCGCGTTCGCTGAAAAGTGCGTGGATATCGGCAACTCCGTCGTGGAAGCGCTCTACGATCGCGTAAATTTCCGTACGCATGCAGGTCGAGAGCACGACCGCCTCGTCAAGGTTTGAGCTGTCACAGAGTCGCTGCAGAACCTTTGGAAGATCACGGTCCGAGACGGCAATATTGCCAAGCAAACCAAGGGATGCGTCCCGTTCGTTGATTCCGACGACGACTAACGACACGATGACACCTCCTTGTCCAAGGTTACGGTGCACACCCAGAGATACGAACGCCGTTCTCCGGACTAGGTACGCCGAGGCACAATCTAGCGAGCACGGAGAGCCTAGTTCGCCGAGTTCGCCAACGAGGGCCGAGAGAGACCGTGTTTCGCTGCCTAAAACCGCAAGGGGTCGCCAGATCGCGCCTCGTGGTTCCTAATGCACGGTGCCAGAACGGTCGTCCGTGGCTTGACAGTGGAAATTGCCGTGCGAGAACACCCCCGGCGGTCAAGAGCCACCGGTCGAAAGCGTCGCTATGAGCCCGTAGGACCAGGAGCTTCAACATCAGCACCGATCGACTCTGCGAGCAGTCCATGAGTCGTCACCACTTCGAGCATCTCCTTGGCGTCTCCGCTGCGGAGCATGCGCCCATTACCGACAAGACAGGCCCGGTCAGCAATGCTGAGTGCCGCCTCGACCGCCTGCTCGACGATGACGATGCTTCTCCCCTCGGCTGCAAGCGCAGGCACGAGTACGAACAGGAGCTCCTCGACCACATTTGGCGAGAGGTTCGAGGTCGGCTCGTCAAGAAGGATCAGTGTCGGTTCGGTCATCAGCGCGCGAGCTAGCGCGAGCTGCTTGCGCTCTCCACCGCTCAGCTTGTGAGCAGATGAACTGTGTTTTGCTCGAAGCTGAGGGAAGCGCTCAAGGCAGCGCTCGGTGCGCTCGTGAACCAGATGCCTTGGAAGCAGATATCCACCCATCCTC
>DATLTI010000142.1:0-12371 GCA_035533675.1 Acidimicrobiales bacterium
GCCCTTGATGGGGAACTGGCTTGAAGACAACCGAAAGCCCGCCCTGAAGGTCAAGTCCGAGTTTTGGGGACCAGCCCATCCCGAGGGCTAGACCAAGCATTCCAAAACATGCAACCGTTGTCAGGAGGACGCTAATGATTAGGCGGCGCCTCACCTACGCATCTTCTCCCCGGCCCCGGCGCTTCCAGAGCTTTCCCTTTTGAGGAGGGAGCTGGGAGTCTCCGAATTGCTCGTTGGAGTCATGCATGTCGTCATCGCCAGATGGGCTCTCTGGGACGACAGGCTCAACACGACGCCCGATCGCGGCACGCACCACCGTGAGAACGACACCCGTAGACACCTGGATCTCAGCGCGGTCATCATCGAGTCCGACAACAGTCCCGATGATCCCGGACTGGGTAACAACTTCGTCACCGACATCAATTGAACGCACCTGATCAAGCTGACGCTGTTGCATCTTCTTCCGCTGTGGTCGCAGCCAGAGAAAGTACATCGCGGCAAAGAGCAGGACAAACAGCAAAAGCGTGCTGCTCCCACCGCTCTTGGATTTCGAGGTCACGGCAAGCGCCATGCCCGCGATCTCGTGGGGCGCACTAATCAGAGCAAGATTCATGAAGGAACCGATCTTTCGAGGTAATAGGCAGAGACTGTAGTCGGCCTACCGCCAACATTAGATCGCCTGAGGCGACTTCTAGTCCTCAAAAAGCATTGGAGTCGACTCCGTCGTATCTGGGGCGCCAATCCCAATATCCAAAGGCGCAGTCAGACCAAGATGTTCGTAGGCCGTTTGTGTCGCCATACGGCCGCGCGGAGTTCGAATTATCAGGCCACGCTGGAGCAGAAATGGCTCGTAGACCTCCTCAAGGGTCTCTGGTTCCTCTCCGACACCTATCGCGAGCGAGGTGAGCCCCACCGGCTGGCCTCGATAGCGTTCGCAGAGTTGCAACAGCAAAAGACGGTCGAGTCGATCAAGACCGAGTTCGTCAACTCCAAAGATCTCGCATCCCTCACGAGCACTCTCAAGTGTGATCTCACCCGCTCCCCGGACTTCGACAAAATCACGTACCCTCCGAAGGAGCCGGATCGCAAGACGAGGGGTAGCCCGAGAACGTCGAGCAATCTCGCGCGCTCCCTCATCCGAGGTGATTACTCCAAGGATTCGTGACGTTCGGAGCACGATCTGTTCGAGCTCGGCAACATCGTAGAGATCAAGCCGCTCAACGAAACCGAAGCGGTCGCGTAGAGGGCCTGTGACGAGTCCAGTGCGGGTAGTCGCACCAATCAACGTAAATTTTGGCAACTCGAGCCGCACTGAACGTGCTGAAGGACCCTTGCCGATCATGATGTCAATCTCAAAATCCTCCATCGCAGGATAGAGAATCTCTTCAACTGCCCGATTGAGACGATGAATCTCATCGATGAAAAGCACATCGCCAGGACCAAGTCCTGTAAGAAGCGCGGCGAGATCACCGCCGCGGGTAAGTGCCGGCCCGGAGGTCACGCGCAGCGATGCCCCCATCTCTGCAGCGACGATTCCTGCGAGCGTCGTCTTCCCAAGCCCTGGGGGCCCTGCAAACAAGAGATGATCAGCAGGCTGCCCGCGGCCACGGGCTGCCTCAAGCACAATTGCGAGGTGTTCGCGGACCTCAGACTGACCGATAAATTCAGCGAGGTGTCGCGGACGAATTCCCTCCTCAAAAAGTTCTTCAGAGGGCAGCGCGATCAGGTCGTGAGCAGCTACCCCGTCATCAGCAATATCGGAGATGATTTCATCACGCGGGCTCATCTTTGAGGGGCCAGCTCGGAAAGTGCGGCGCGAAGGAGATCATCGACAGAGTTCATATCTGGGAGCTCTCGGAGCACGTCACGGATCTCAAGGTTTCCATAACCAAGCGCGTTCAACGCCTCGCTTACCTCAGAACGCACCTCTGAGCGCCCTCGTGCGAGACTCTGCACCTCTAAGGTCTCGGGAACAAATGACTCAATTCGCTGTGCGAGTTCAAGAATAAGCCGCTGAGCGGTCTTGGAACCGACGCCCGGAACGGTGGTGAGTAATTTCACGTCCCCTGAATGTATCGCTGACACAAGTTCCCCGGTTGACATTGACCCAAGTATTGCCAGCGCCATCGCGGGGCCAACACCATGAGCACTCAACAGCAAATCGAAGAGCGAACGTTCATCGCGACTTTGGAATCCGTACAGGGTGATAGAGCCTTCCCGTACGTGAGTATGCACGCGCATCGAAATCGGAGCATCAAGAGACGGAAGCGCTTGGAAATGCCGAGCACTGATCACGAGCTCATATCCAACCCCATTGACATTCACCAACACCGCTGCAGTGCCGTCCTTGCGCAGTTCACGATCGCTGAGGTGGCCCTCAATCAGACCAATCACGAAAGCCTCCTTCTGTGCCCCGGCGAGGTAGAGGCTTCAACAAGACTGCGACCGCGAACCATTGCGAGGTGACACACGGCAAGCGCGAGTGCGTCTGCAACATCGGGTGGACGCGGAATCTCTCGGAGACCTAGAAGTCTGGTAACCATTTCTTGCACCTGTGTCTTCGTGGCAGCGCCGTACCCGGCTACGGCGAGCTTCACCTCATTTGACGAGTACTCTGCCACCTCGATATTCGATTCGGCGGCGGTCGCGAGCGCAAGACCACTTGCCTGACCAACGGACATCGCGGTCATCGCGTTTGTCTGAAACAACACTCGCTCAACTACCACTGCATCGGGTTTGAGCTCATGCATCAGAGACACCAGCTCCTTACGGAGCAGGGCAAGTCTTTGAGGTAAGGACATATCTACCGGTGTCGTGATCAGGCCCGCTGCAAAAGCGCGCTGTTGCCCAGATCTCTCGTCTACACAGCCGTAACCACAGCGGGTAAGCCCGGGATCGATACCTAAGACGTACATACGTTCGATAGTAGTGCCACCGGTGACGCAACGCGAGGTTTGTGTCGATTAAGCGGAGGCAGCCTCAAGGACGGCATCAGGAATATCGAAATTGGACCAGACGTTCTGAACATCGTCCTGATCATCAAGCAACTCAAGAAGATGAAGGACCTTCCGCGCTGTTGACTCGTCCTCAACACGGTGCTCGGTCGTGGCGATCATCTGAATCTCAAGTGAGATTGGAGCAGTTCCGGCAACCTCAAGAGCCTCGCGCACACCTTGAAGCTCTGACGGCTCGGCGATGAGTGCCCATGAGTCCCCGTCATCGCGTAGGTCTTCAGCACCAGTCTCGAGCACGATTCCCATCAAGTCATCTTCGAGAATGCCTCTTGAAACGGTGATCACGCCTTTGCGGGCAAACTGCCAGGAGACGGCTCCGGGCTCGGCCATTGAGCCACCATTACGAGAGAAAATTGTCCGGATTTCCGCCCCGGTGCGGTTGCGATTATCGGTAAGGCATTCAACGATGACTGCAACTCCAGAGGCTGCATATCCTTCATAGCTCATTGCCTCGTATCGCACGCCCTCGAGTTCACCGGTGCCACGCTTGATGGCTCTCTCGATAGTGTCCAACGGAACAGACGAATCGCGCGCCTTTTGATACATCGTGCGCAAATTAGCATTCACGCCAATATCGCCACCACCCTCGCGAGCCGCCACCTCTACCTGACGTATGAGCTTGGCGAAAAGCTTTGCTCTCGCCTTGTCCTTTGCGCCCTTTTGATGCTTTGTTGTCGCCCACTTGGAGTGTCCCGACATCTTCAACCTCCACTTTTCACTACTGAGTCTTCCAAAGTTTTGCTGGAATCCCAAACGATCTCATCTTCTGAGACATTGCGTCGCTCTAGAGCTCCGCGAGCCGTCCGATTCGCTCTCTCACATCGAGATCTCCCGCTACAACTCGCTTGCGATTTGCCTCTTCCAGCGCATCAAACCAGCATGGCGCAGAGAGACGGGCCACCCGCTGGCTGAGGTTTTCGGGACGAGTGCGCAGACCCGAAATTTTTGAAAGTGCCTGAATCAATCCCGGTGGATATCGAGTCATGGCAACTCCACCGATATCTGCATTCGCTTCGCGTGATGGCGAAAGGAGAGCCCTGGCCAACATTGAGCTACGGGCAGATATGAGCGAGACCATTCCACAGGCAACGCTGACAAAAGCCGCATCGCGCATATCGCCTCGTTTGATGTGCGCGAGCTCGTGGGCAATGACACCTTCAAGTTCTATTCGAGTGCAACTTTCAAGGAGCCCAGCGGTAACCACGAGGGTGGCATCGCCCTCGTTCCAGCCGATCACAAGCGCGTTCACTGAACGATCTCCTATGACGCGAACCTGAGGAGTTGCAAGCCCGTTCTCGACACAAAGACCTTCGAGCAGATTAATTAACTGATCAAGGCCTCGATGATCGCGTTCGGCTGGTTTTAGATTCTCGATGATCCGACGGGGAGACCCCAGCAAAAAATTCTCAAAGGTCCAAATCGTACCGACGATCAGCGCCGCTGCTCCAAGAACAACTGCGCCAAGTGGCAAAAGCGAATGCAGGGCGACAAGAGCAATACCGATCATCGTGACAATCAATGGAAGCGAAAAAAGAACCCGGGCGCGTAACCGTCGATGGACCACGAGAGAGGGAGGCGTGATCGGTTTGAGCGTACGGATCACAAATTCCTCGCGCCTTGCTCTTCGCTCAGCGGGATTCTTGCTGGTTGCACGCCGCTCTTGAGCCTGGCGCGTCGCCGGTTTCGACTGAGTCATCGGCGGTAACGATCAACAATTGCCATGGTGACAGTCTAGGAGCCGATTCCTCTCGGGAAATTGAACAAGGCTCGAGAGTGGGTGATTGTGCTCAGTCTTTGGCCAATTTCGTGTGAATAACGTCGAGATAGCGCTCACGGGCAACCGAGAAATCAAATTCTCGAGACCGTTGCCGTCCCCTCTGCACAAGGTCACGCCGTGTCAGTTCATCCTCCGAAAGCGCTTCGATTGCGCCTGCGAGCTTGGTGGCGTCGCCGGGATCAACAAATAACGCTGCATTCTCTGCGGCAAGTCGGTAACCAGGAATATCGGAGCACAGCACTGGAACTTCAGCGGCCATCGCCTCCAAAAGGACCACCCCAAAGGATTCTCCACCGAGCGAAGGAGCAACAAAGATCTCGGACTCGTGCATCAGGTCCACTACTTCGCTGTCTCCCAGTCGACCAAACCAATGAATCGTGTCATACGAAGAATATTTCTCTCTGAGTTCCACTGTCTCGGGACCAGTTCCAATAATGAACAATGAGAATTCGGGACTCAGGCTCGAGAAGGCCTCAAGGAGGACACTTAACCCCTTGCGCTTTTCATGACGACCGAGAAAAAGAATCGACTTTTTCCGACGCGAGGTCGGGCTACGCGGCTCAAAACGCGCCGTATCAACTGCGTTTGGTATCTGCTGGAAGCTCCGAGAACGATCACCGATCAATGCCCGCACGGATTCACGAGCCTCTTCAGACACAACGATGCCAGCATCGAGCTTGGGAAGTACCACCGAGGCAAGAGGACGCAGCAAAGATAAAGCCTTCGTAGAACCGGCGCGATGAAATACGCCGATCTTTATTTTTGCTGAACCAAACAGCGCAGCAATACTCACAAGCGGAACCATTGGCTCGTGAATGATCAGTACGTCAGGTGCGGTTACTGAAAGATACCGATGAAGCCGCGTAGCACTAGTCGGCAATAGCGAGACTGGCGCAACGGATCCATTTGCGCGAAACCTGAGTGTCGAGCCGAGCAAAATCGTCTCAACGGACGAACTTCGTAGACTCTCGAGAGCCGTTGTTCCTGGAGCCAAAATCGTCAACCGATGCTTAGTTGAGAGAGACCTGGCCATACCAATGACCTGACCCTGCACTCCGCCAGGAAGGTCAATGTTGTAGGGACACGTCATCACGATGTGCATCGGGATGCTCCACTCTTATTCATTTCGATCAGACCAGATCGGCTGAAACACATGCCACTGTTCTGGAGCCTTTCTGATCAGCTCCTCAAAGGCATACGCAAGGTCCTGGGTAACCCGAACAACGTCGTCACGGAGCCGCCCTGAACGCTCTAACGAGATCGGGGGAAGAAGGACTGGACGGTGATGATCTGCGTGATCTTGGTAGACCGCAAGTGGAATCAAAGGACAGCCGCTTCGAAGAGCTAGCAGCGCTGGACCTCCTGGCATCTTCACGGTCTCTCCGAAAAATGACACCTCGACACCCTCACCGCCAATATTGCGGTCAGCCACAAGTGTCACGAGTTCATCGCGACCAAGCGCGGCAAGTAGCTGGTTGATGACCTGATCCGAATAATTGAATACATGAATTCCAAAAACGTCGCGCTGCTGACGAAACCAGTCCGTAAGTGCCTCGCTTGAAGCTGGCTCCGCGACAGTATTCACGGTATATCCGTGTCGATTTGCCCAAAGACCAGCTATCTCCCATGACCCGATATGCGGGAGCGCAATAATCGCCGCCTTATGCTTGTGAACTTCAACGAACTCAATGAGATCTTGCTCGTCAAGATATCGACCAAGATCGTTCGCGGAATGCTTTGGAAGTTGCGCAAGATCGGCCCAATAACGTCCATAGCTGACAAAAGACGAACGAACGAGCATTTGTAGTCCACGAGAAGACATTTGGACTCCAACCACATTGCGGAGATTTCTTGTCACCACACCACGAGTCCCACCTGAGAGCACATACGCGAGATTTGCGGCGAGCGACATAACCATCATCGCTATCGGACGTGGAAGTTGGCGTAGCAGTCCGGTGCCGAACCGATAGAGGAAATAGGCGCGGTCTCTTTGCAATTCCATCCTTAAGTAGTGAAAAGAACCGAGTCTTACTTCTTCTCAGCCGCTGATGTGGAGGAGAGGCCGTTCCTGCGACGTCTCGATGAGTCCCGAGTTTCATGCGTGTCTTTACCTAATGCGCGCGGGTCAACTCTGTCGAGAGAAAAACGCTGTTTGAATCGGGCCGTAAAGTTCTCGGGTTCTTCACCATCAACTCGAATGGCGATCCGACGATCAACGCCAAGCCCGTACCACCAAGATTTCAATGAGGACTCGCGGGCGCTGTCCGCGCTCTCTTTCCAGACCCAGATACGTGCAGGGAGCCCGCTCGCTTGGCGCCACACTCGGATAAAGCGACCGACAGCAGTGCCAAGTGTCAAAACCAATCCAATCCAGAGGATCGGAATCATGACCGGATGGAACAGCAGAGAAAGACCGAGCGCGATGAGCCGCTCGGTTCGCTCCATCAGACCGCCCTTCGCGATGAAACCGAGAGATTCCGCCTTTGCGCGCTCGTAGGAGATAACTGAACCGAGCGCAAATATCGCAATTGGAAGCGCCGCCTCTTTCGGGTGCTGACCGACGAGGAGATACCAAGAAAGCCCGCCAAACATCAAAGCGTCGGAGACGCGATCGGCTACTGAATCAAAGAAAGCTCCGCGTGCGGATGCTGTTCCTGCGGATTTTGCGACCAATCCGTCAAGAGCATCCATGAGGCCACCCGTAATCAGAAAAGCTATCCCCCACCACAGATCTCCACGTCCGACAAAGACACAGAAAAGCGCAGAGAGTGCGACACCGGTTGAAGTGAGTACGTTCGCATTGAGACCGAGCCGAACCAGCCTATGACCGAGATCGAATCTCCTGAGATGCCCGCGTATCGGAGAGATGGGAGTCCCATCTGGCCCTTTTCGACCTCTGCGGCCATCAATCATTGACCCTCCTCGGCACAGTGTCAGGCTATCAGCGGACCGGTCAACTACATCTTTCAGGCAATATCCTGTCCTATCTGCTCAGCGCTACGACGGCAGATGGCTCCAATTCAGCGCAACAGAGCGCTCTCCGGTCACCTGAAAACGGGAGAGATCAGCCCGATTCCAGACAAATTGAAAAAGATCTGATGCAGTTCCCACTAATGCCACTGATGCCGGACCTCGACCATCGCGAACGCGCAGTCGGCCCCGTTCCGCGCTGATAGTCCATGCCGAGTCTGAATCTGAACAGATAAGACAGATCGTGCCGCCAAGTGAGTCCGTCGGGTTCTCTCGAAGGTCAAGACGAAGATGCACATCAAGACGCTCGTCGACGCCGTCAAGAGAAAGATCAAGATCAATCGGAGTAAAGGTGCCGTTCGCAAACTGGGCATCTATACGGTGGATCGCAGTCTCAAGAGCCATTCGACGAGCCACCCAATTGCTGGTGTAATCGCCATCAGACCAGTTCCAGCACGGAGCGCCTTCAGGGATAATTTCAAGGTTTCGCATCAGCTCTGTCTCGATCTGATCGAACTCCGTATTTACATCGTCATGTTCCAATGGAGTTGGAACGGTTGTCTGCGCCGTGGCATCGCCAGCAAGCAACTGGAGTGTCCAGAACCGATACACGCCCGCGAGGTGACCCACAAGATCTTGCATATTCCAGCCTGGGCACGTCGTAACAGCAGCAAGCGGTGCATGTCTCGAAACTTCGCTAAAGAGTGCTCCCTCTTGACCAAGAGCCTCTACATAGCGGGCACACGAGAGCATCAGTTGGGCCAAGCATGGCGGACTTTAAGCCAGGAGTCCGAAAGTGCTTCAGGCATCACACGCGTGGAGGCAACTGTGGTCATGAAATTGGTATCTCCTAGCCACCTCGGAAGCACGTGTACATGAAGATGTCGCGGTATTCCTGCTCCGGCTGCGCGACCGAAGTTTGCACCCATATTCATACCATCGGCGTGATAAGCGGTCTCGAGCGCAATCATCGCGAGTCGTGTCACTTCAAACAATTCTGAGTACTCATCGTTTGAGAGCGTTGAGATTTCACCAACATGCCGGTTAGGCATGACGAGTAAATGACCTGACGCATATGGATATGCGTTCAGCACTGCAAAGGTGGACTTACCACGATAGAGAACATAGAGCTCTTCATCGGCGACTTTCGAAGCTGCAATCGCACAAAAGACACAGTCTTTTGGCTCCTCATCATCTGCATGATCTCCGGAATCTGGCTGCGCGACATCAGGATCGACAACCGGGTATTCGATTCCGTCCGAGACAGAGGCGACATAACCCGCACGCCACCCAGCCCAGAGATGGTCAAGACTCATGCAAATTCCGGTGCACTCTTTAGCACAATCTCATCTTGGATGAGAGCAACGAACTCTTCCACAGGAACTCCCCTCTCTGGGTCTTGTGATCCTCGCGCATTAATGCCCACGGTCTGATTCTCCACGTCGCTCTGGCCGACTACAAGTACATAGGGAATCTTGTCAAGCTTGGCTCGTCGTACCCGTGCACCGAGGGGCTCATCAGCGCGCTCAAACTCAACCCGAATCGACTTCGCGGCAAGTTTTGATTTGATCTCTCGGGCGTAATCGTCATGGTCCTCTCGCACTGAGAGGACCCGCACCTGGACCGGTGCTAGCCAGGTGGGAAGATTCCCCGAGTAATGCTCAAGAAGTATCCCAAAGAATCTCTCGACCGATCCGAAAAGTGCACGATGAATCATGTTCGGACGATGACGCTGGCCATCTTGACCGATAAAGGCGAGATCAAAAAGCTGGGGAAGCTGAAAGTCGACCTGAAGTGTTGAAAGCTGCCATCTGCGTCCGATCGCATCACGAAGGTGGACGTCAATCTTCGGGGCATAAAAGGCGCCTTCGCCCTCAGCAACGACATAAGGCAGCCCTGACGACTCCAATGCAAAGCGAAGCGCATCAGTCGCATCATCCCATTCGCGCTCTTCACCGACAAAATTCTCGGGACGCGTCGCAAGCTCGGCTTCAAAGTCGGTTAATCCAAAGGCCCGTAGCACGTCAAGCACAAAGGTGAGTAGTGATCGAAGTTCTTCAGCAAGCTGATCTGGAGCACAGAAGATGTGTGAGTCGTCTTGAGTTATTCCACGAACTCGCGTGAGTCCGTGAAGAACACCGGAGCGTTCGAAGCGATATACGGTTCCAAACTCGAAATAACGAATTGGAAGCTCGCGATACGACCGCTGCCTATCCTTGTAAATCAGGATATGCATCGGACAGTTCATCGGCTTTGGATAGTAGGTCGCGCCCTCCATTTCCATCGGCGGATACATCCCGTCCTTGTACCACTGCAGGTGTCCCGAGATCTCATACAGTGTCGATTTCGCGATATGCGGTGTCCAGACCTGCTGATACCCATGAGATCGATGCATATCCAGCGAATAGTCCTCCATCGTCTGACGGATCAACGCTCCCTTTGGATGAAACACCGGGAGACCGCCGCCAATCTCGGGAGGGAAATGGAAGAGATCAAGATCGGAACCGAGCTTGCGATGATCGCGCTTTTCGGCCTCAACCAACTGCGTGAGATGCTTCTCGAGCGCCGCTGCCGACTCGAACGCTGTGCCATAAATACGCTGCAGTTGTGGTCGGTGCTCGTCTCCGCGCCAATAGGCACCGGCTACGCGAGTCAACTTGAAATAACCCAGGCGTCCTGTTGAAGGAACGTGTGGACCACGGCACAGGTCAACAAAGGAATCACTATTGCGATAAGCGCTCACTGCCGCGCCTGCGCCCGAAATCTCTAGCGCAAGCTCATCGTCGATGCCTTCATCTGTGTCGCGCACGCGCTCGATAATCTCTACTTTGTAAGGCTGGTCAGAAAATAGTTCAATCCCGTCTTCATACGAAAGCTCTTCGCGCGTAAATGTCTGGTCCTCAACAATGATCTCGCGCATCCTCGCCTCGATTGTTTCGAGGTCTTCATCACTAAAGCGCTGACCATCTGGCAGGTCGAAGTCATAATAAAAACCGTCAGCAATAAATGGACCGATCGCAAATTTTGTGCCGGGCCATAACGAAGTGACTGCCTGTGCGAGAACGTGAGCCGTAGAGTGTCGTAAAACCTGACGACCCTCTTCTGTGGTAGTGGTGATGATCCGGACAATGTCACCTTCGGAGAGGCGATATCCCAGGTCGTACTCATGCCCATCGATCTCGATTGCGACTGCATCCTTTGCGAGCCGACTTCCGATTGAGCGTGCAAGATCGAGCCCAGTCGAGCCTCCCGGAATGGTGCGCTGACTTCCGTCTGGAAGAGAGACCGAAATCTCCATGGCTGCTTCATTAGACACTTGTTGCTGTCTCCTTGGTTTCTCTGGCAAATCCGCCCGAGATCATTGAGACTAGAGCCTAATAGAGACGCTTTTGATCTAGGAAAGTGTTGAGATGCCGAGTAATTCTGCCGCCTCTGAGACTCCATGCCCAGATGCGACCGACTCGTCAATCGCCGCGAGAGCCCGTGGGGTGTCAAGGTCATCGTCAAGACAGAGACGCACAGCTTCGAGCGGTTGGTCGCCATGACCGGTCGCACGCCATCGGGCAAGCTGAGATTCTGCATCAGCTAAAAGATCATCGCTCCATTCAAACGACGAGCGGTAATGCTGCGAGAGCAAGGCGAGTCGAATGGCATCTGGCTCGTGACACTCAAGCAGGTCGTCTACAAAGACAAGGTTTCCCAACGACTTCGACATTTTCTCTCCGCCCAGACGTACCATCCCGACATGCATCCAGTGACGCACGAACTTTGTGCCGGTAACGCTCTCTGACTGCGCGGCCTCGCACTCGTGATGCGGATAGATAAGGTCAGCTCCCCCTCCGTGAAGATCAATAGTGGGCCCGAGTTCACGCATCGCAAGCGCCGAACATTCAATGTGCCAGCCAGGCCTGCCTTCCCCCCAGCGTGACTCCCAACTCGGTTCGTCAGCGAGAGACGGCTGCCAGAGGACAAAATCAAGCGGGTCTCGCTTATTTGGATCTGAGATGTTGCCACCGCGTTCTCGAGAGAGCTCGAGCATGGTCTCTCGGTCGTAGTGGCTAACCTCGCCAAACTGAGAGTAAGTCGAGACGTCGAAGTACACCGCTCCATCGGATTGATACGCGTGCCCTCTCCCAAGTAGATTCCCGATGCATTTCAAAATCTCCGATATTGCTGAGGTTGCACGTGGTTCGGAATAGGAAGGGAGGAGCTTCATCGCGGCCATGCTCTTGTCGAACCTAAGAGTCTCTTCCGCAGCAAGATCGAGGTAGTAAACGCCGAGCTGGCGAGCTTTGCGCAAGAGATCATCGTCGACATCGGTGACATTTCGTACGCAGCGGGTTTCGTGCCCAAGATCTCGAAGTCGGCGCTGTAAAATGTCATAGGCGAGATAGGTCATTACATGGCCAATGTGTGCCGAGTCGTACGGCGTAATTCCACAGGTATACATGGTGACGAGGTGATCAGGGGTAAAGGGAACGACCGCCTGTCGCGCGGTGTCATAAAGTTTCATGGACACTGTTGAACTATCCGTTCTCACTCAAACCGGTAAGGCGCATTGATACATGCGCCTTGTAGCGCACATTGATATTAAGCAGTACTGCGGTAAG
>DATLTI010000143.1:0-7642 GCA_035533675.1 Acidimicrobiales bacterium
TGCAATCCTTGCGGACTTCTCCTCGCAGATGATGGATGAGGGCGCAAAATCCATGGCGCGCTACCAGGATCGCTATCAATACGTCACCTTCGACATGAATTCTGGTGAATGGCCAGATTCGATTCCATCAGACCTTGGAGCGGTGGTCACCTCCCAGTGCGTGCATCACATCAGCGATCTGCGTAAGCAGGAGATTTTCATGGAGATCTACGACCACCTCCAGCCCGGGGGTTGGTATGTCAACTTCGATCCCATCAACTCCGAAGACGCGCTCATTGAAGCCGCGTGGCAGCGCGCCAATGAGCGCCAGGATCCTGAGGCAGCGGCAAAAGAGCGGAACCGGACCCCTGAGGAGCAGGTGCGCTACGAGAACCATGTGCGGTGCATGATTCCTCTTGCACCTCAGATTGACCTTCTCGGACAGGCAGGTTTTGAGGCGATCGATATCTATTGGAAACATCTTGATTACGTCGTCTACGGAGGATCAAAGCCCCGATAGGTCGATCGTCATTGATTGGCATGAGCCTTTCGTGACACCCTCGAGTGCAACGAGACCGCTCGTCAACCGCGCGCGAGCTCGCCCGTTCAGACTTCGGACGAAAGATGCGTACATAATGTGCCCGTTATATATGGACTATTCCCTTTTTTCTGATCTATCGCAGTAGGTTGAGGGAACGTGATGACGAATCGTCTCCTCTCGATTGCAGCCGGGACACTTCGCGGCGCTGAACCTGTCGATGTGGTTATCGCCGCGGCTCGCGCGGGATTTGACGCAGTTGGATTTGGATTTGAGTACCGATACCTATCTTCGCGAGAGCTCGCCGAGATAGCACATCGGCTCGAGGATACGGCGATCTCCGTTCTCGACATCGAGGTTGTACGCATCGCTCCGAACGATGACAATGAAGTCGCGCGACGGCTCGTCGAATATGGCGCTGTACTTGGCGCCAAACACCTGCTGGTCGTCAGCAACGACGGAGATCAACTTCGCACAGCCGATCGTTTCGCCGAGATCTGCGCGATCGCTGCCGACGCAAAAATACGGCCGGTGCTCGAATTTATGGCCTTCACCTCGGTTACCTCACTTGACTCAGCGGTCGCGATCGTCGAGCAGTCGGGTGCTAAGGACGGCGGTGTTCTGATCGATTCGCTCCATCTCGCGCGTTGTGGCGATTTGGCGAAAGATATTGCGTCATTCCCGCCGGACCTCTTTCCTTACGCGCAGATCTGCGATGGGCCGACTCGCGCTCCATCTACGCGCGATCTTCTTGCAAACGAGGCTCGCCACGAAAGACTCATGCCAGGAGATGGTGATCTCTCCATTGGGGAGCTGATCCAGACATTGCCTCCGATGACCGCGCTCAGTATCGAAGTTCTCTCTGATGCACTCGATGATCTTGACCTTTCAATTCGCACATCATTAACGATGGAGGCGTCAAGAAGGATGCTCGAGTCGATCGGGGAGGTCAGAGTCTCGAAACCGTCGTATGACACTGCTGCCGTGCATGCGGGCATCACGGAATGTGAATAATGGCGCGAGCGCTTGAAGCGATTGTCACCACCGGGTCGACGATGCGACCCCTCTGGCATTTGGGCTCCATAAGATCGTCCAAGCCTCAGATCTTCTAGAGATCGCGTCGTGCATCGAGTGCGAGACCCGGAACCTTGACAAACCAATCTTGAACCTGACGTGGCGAACAGGCGGATTTGACCGCCTTGCAGCGCTACCCCGGACGACTTTCCCTGGGTGATTTCTGTGCCTAGCATCAAGCGACAGCAAGGGAAGAGGGCGTCATGTCAGAATCGGTAGTCCTTTCAGGGGCTCGTACCCCTATCGGAAAGCTGTCGGGAGCATTGTCATCGCTTCGCGCATTTGAACTCGGAGCGATCGCGATCAAAGGGGCGATAACGCGGACTGGGATATCCCCCTCTGATGTGGATGCTGTTGTCATGGGTCACGTGCTTCAAGCCGGTCAGGGCCAAGGGACCGCCCGACAGGCGGCGGTAGCGGCTGGCATTTCGATGAGCGTTCCCTCTTTTGCCGTCAACAAGGTGTGCCTCTCGGGTTTGCAGGCAATTCACCTCGCTGATCTCATGATCCGCGCCGGTGAGGCTGACATCGTTATTGCCGGTGGGATGGAGTCGATGTCGAACGCGCCCCACCTGCTTCAAGGGGCGCGCAACGGCCTGCGATTCGGTGACGCGCAATTATTCGACGTTATTACCAGCGATGGCCTGACATGCGCGTTCGAAAACCTTTCGATGGGAGAGGCGGCGGATGTTTATTCGTCAAAGTCAGGGATCTCACGCACGGAGATGGATGAGTTCGCGGCGCTGAGTCACCAGCGTGCCGCCGAAGCAACTGTGGCGGGGCGATTCTCTTGTGAAATCGCTCCAATCACGATTGCCGGGCATCGAGGCGATCCGGTTGTGGTGAGCAAGGATGAAGGGATTCGGGCAGGTTCAACGAGCGAAACTCTTGGCGCACTTGCACCGGCGTTCACTAAGGGTGGGTGCATCACCGCTGGCAATGCAAGTCAGATCTCGGACGGTGCGGCAGTTGTGATTGTTGCTTCGAGAGAGGCCGCTACGCGTTTTGGAATCAAGCCGATCGCTGAACTCGTTGGCTACGGTCAGGTAGCGGGGCCAGATCCATCGCTCTTGACTCAGCCATCACGCGCGATCCGCGCCGCGCTTGAACGCTCGGGGCGCTCACTTTCAGAGATTGATCTGTTTGAAATCAACGAGGCCTTTGCCGCAGTGTCGATCGCCTCGATGCGAGATCTTGGCATTGACGCATCCGTGGTAAACGTGAACGGTGGCGCGATCGCACTTGGTCATCCGATTGGAATGTCTGGAGCGAGACTGGTCGTCACGATGATTGCTGAACTCGCGCGTCGCGGAGGAGGACTCGGTGCCGTCGCGCTCTGTGGGGGTGGCGGCCAGGGCGATGCAGCGCTGTTGTCGGTGTCTGCTTAGAGGTCTGTGAAATCATCCGCGGGCCATTCGCCAGGCGGAAATCTCATTGCACGCTCGCTATGAGCGCTTGATCCAGGGCAGGAAACGCGCTTCGATGATCCTGACAATGCCTACCTGAACAAGTCCGATCATGGCGGAAAGGAAGACGACGCCAATGAGACGACCCGTCTGGAGTGACTCGCCGAAGCTGATCAGCAGATAGCCGAGCCCGGAGTAGCTCACCTCAAATTCGCCGATGATCATGCCGACGATCGCAAGACCCATTGAGATCCGGAGACCAGCAATCAGGTATGGCGTGCTTGCGGGGATCAGGACCTTCCTGATGGTCGCGATCCGCGAATAGCCGAATACCTTGCTGAGATCCCGGTAACGAGTCGCAGAGTTCATGATTCCAGCACGGGTGTTGATCACCATCGGCCAGACGGTAATCAGCACGATGAAGATGATCCGTGTTTCTGATCCAAGTCCAAACCAGATCACCAGAGAGGGAATGAGGATGACTCCGGGTATGGAGTTGAGCACATTGACGTAGGGCAACATCACCCGGTCAACCCTTGTGAACGCACCCAAGGTTGTTCCGATCAACACCCCAGCAGTGACTCCGAGCGCAAGACCGATGTACATCTCGCGCAGCGAGACCACAATCGCTGGTCCCAGAACGCCGTGTACGGCGATCTGGTAGAGCCCTTTTGCAGAGGCAAATGGACTCGGGAGGATGATCGGACTGAGAAACAGGCTGACGATCCACCAGATAACCATGATGCCAGCGATGCTGAGGACTCCCACCACGCCGGGATTGCGGATGACGCGCATCAAGAACCGATCTTTCTGGTGACCGGAAAATTCGGCGTCGTCTTCTGTTGGCATCAGATGCGCATGATGTTTTGATGTGGTCTCGGCGGTTGTACCGCTGTCATTGGTCGAGCCCCAAATTGTGGTCATGTCGTCGGTACCGCCGGCGGAGCGTCGTAGTTGCGCCCGGAGAGTGAGGTACGCACGTGACGGTGCAACGTGACCGCCGCAGGCTCACTGCGTACGTCATAGGTCCAACGCTTTGGAGGAAGACCATCAGGGAGTACCTCCACGAGGCGTCCTGGGTTCGAACGCAGCAACACAATCTCGGTTGAAAGAAAGATTGCCTCATCGATGTCGTGGGTGACAAAGATGATCGTTGTCCCCATGTCCTCCCAGAGCTGAGCAAGCTGTTCCTGGAGACCTTCGCGCGTGAAGTTGTCAAGGGCACCGAATGGCTCGTCCATGAGAAGGACATCTGGCTCAACGGCGAGCGCGCGTGCGAGTCCAACACGCTGTTGCATACCACCAGACAATGTGAACGGGGGAGACAAGGCAAATGAGTCAAGGCCCACCTTCTTGAGCGCTGCCATGCTCCGTTCTTTTCTCTCACTCTTGGAGATTGCGCTAATTGGCTCGAGACCGAACTCTACGTTTCGCAAGACCGAACGCCACGGAAGCAGGTTGACGTCCTGGAAGACGAATGACATCTTGCGCGGCGATCCATCTGCAAGCGGGAGTGTCTCTACCGATCCTCTTGTGGGGTTTGTCAAACCACCAATAATGCGGAGAAGAGTTGTCTTTCCACAACCGCTCGGACCGACAAGACTGACGAACTCTCCTGTGTGGACATCAATAGAGACATTCTGCAGCGCAGTTACCGTTAATTCATTGCTGTGGAAGATCTTTGTGACATCGTGGGCTGCCACGGCAATTTCTCTGGTCTCCATCGAGCTCTAGCTCCCTTTCTGTACTTCGTTGATTTGGGACATCAGGTCGGTCATGAGTAGTTGACCCAGTTACAGATTCGATTGCGCAAGAACTCAATCACCCGATATAGAACAAGCGCGATGATCGTAGTCACGACGATCACGCCAAACAGATCGTTCGTCTTGAACTGGTCTCCATAGAGCTGGGCAAGTCCACCGATACCGCTACTGCCGATCTCTTGGCCGCTGATGATTGTCGCGACGAGCGAATGAGCAAGCGAGACGCGAATTCCGGCAAAGATGAACGGCATTGAACCAGGCACTACGACGCTCGTGAGATACATCCGGGGCGGCACGGAAAACGCAGGAATGAGATCCTCGTAGCGTTCTCGCGCCTTGCGTGCTCCTACCGCGGTGTTGATTGCCATTCCCCACATCGACACGACGGTAATGAACAAAACGCGCGAAGAATGTCCGAAACCGAACCAGATGATCATCAAAGGCAACAGAGCGATCGTTGGCGAGCTGTTGCCGAGCGCAACCAATGGATCAAGGATATTTCTTGCAACGCGACTGTTTCCGATTGCGAGACCAAGTGAGGTTCCAATGACGAGTGCCCCGAGAAAGCCAAGGCCGAAATCGATCATGGTCACACCGAGCGCGGATACAAGCGAACCATAAGGACCATGGAGGAATGTTTTTGGAATGGAGCGCAGAATCTCGCTCGGCGTGGAGATCGTGATCGGGTTCAGATAGCGTCCAGAGAGCTGCCACCCGCCGATGAGGACTACGGCAATACCGATCGAGACCACAATGATCGGAAGGTGATTGCGAGCCCATGCTCTTCTCGCGCTGCCCGTGCCATTGTCTTCAAGAGGCGCGTTCTGAATCGCTGAGATGCTTTCGGATTGCAGTTCCATTATTTCCCTGTCGAGTTCCTTGCTGGGCGTCACCTGCTCCACGCGCAATCCAGGATCCGCTCGGGATCGAGAACGACGCGGTGGAGCAGGATCCGCTTGGTTATGTCAATAAGACGACTGCCACTTACCTCTGTTACTTGAAGAGGTTTGGATGCTTGTTGAACGCGGCGACTGCAGCGTTCCAAGGACCAAAGACTGCGTAATCATTGGTTGGAACTCCTCCGGCCAGTTTGGTGATTGATCCGCGGCCTGCGTCAGTGTTGAAGTTTGCGCTCACGCGCTTTGGAGTGAATGCAAGCTGTGATGCGGGCCATGGATTCTCCTTGCGGTATGCGACGTAGTCGAGCGCCTCCAGCGTCTTCGTGAAGGCACCCTTAGTGTAGGCAGTTGCGTTCGCCAGCCATTGAGTTTCGTTGGTGTGGAAGATCTTCGCCGCATAGAGCCACGCAAGGTCGATCGCCTCAGCTTGGGCAAAGTTGGCGTTCAGCCAGACCCGTGTCGCTGCTTCGTAGCTGTCGGCCTCTGCAGGGTCGAGGACACGGGCTGAGTACAACGGTGTGTACGCGACATTCTGCTCTTTGAGCGCAACTGTTGAGTCACTTGATGCCCAGAACCCGGCGATGCGCCCGGCGATGAACGAGGTCAGTGAGTTGCTCTCGGTTCCGGTGTATTCAAGCGTCAGCTTGCCTGTGAGGTGAAACTTCTTGGAGAGGAGTTGCTGGAGCACATAGTCGCCATCGGTCGGCTCGGTCACCGCGATGGTCTGACCGACAAGATCGGCAAGCTTCTTGTATTTGGGCTGAGCAATGAACTCATAGTTCTGACCGGGCTGGCTCGGTCCGAATACGGTAAGTCCACCGTTGATCTCACCGTCAAAAGGTCCACCGGTTGCGGCAAGGTGGCCACCAATCACGCCAGAGATGACTGACGTTGCAGAACCAAGGGTAAGAGAGGTCGTTGCCCCCCAGCCGAGGAGAATCTGCTCTGCGGTGTAGGCGACGGTGTCACCGATGTGAGGTGAGCCTGCACCCTTTCCGAGGGAAATGGTCATTCCCACAACATTCGGCACACCTTTTTTGTTGAACGACAGCTTGTACGTAGGCTTGGACTTGTGTGCCTGGATGTGGCGCGCCGGTGATGCCGACACAGCGCCACTGAAGATCACGCTTGAACCCATCAGCAGACCGACGATCGAAACGCCGACTCTCGTTCGAACCAAGGGTCGGTGTGCCCGACCCTTTGTTTGATCTCTCAACGTGGTTGACACTTGCATCAATACCCTCCATTCCGCTAGCGACAGAACACACGTTCAGCCGGGTTGTTTCAAAAGCATCCAACAGTTAGTGCAATGTTGCGGTGATCACATAAAACTCAACGGCACAGCGACCGTCGGAATCGAACTTGGTCACCCAAATCATGATTGCCTTGATGTGCTCTGATTCGATGTACGCAAAGGGAAATTCGCGGGACAAGACATCAAATGCCAATGACCGCCTCGTCGTTGCGAATGCATTCGCAGGGCGTCCTCCGTGATCGATCCGTTGGATTCCAAAAGGCTGAATGGGCGACAGACGCGATAGAGTCGCGGCTGTACTTGCCTGTGATCTCCAGCGTTTCAAACGCTTTGGTCACCGCTCCCCCCAGGGATGCCTTTACAGCGCGAATCTTGCTCGGTAAAACCAGCGTCATCGTACTCGCTGCAGATTGCTCCGACAACAATGCACCTTCTATGCCAGTTGTGCCAAATCGCTGCCGTCAGGAGCAGATCTTGGCACGTGACAGCATCAAGATGTTGCTTTGCTGTGCAATGGCTCGGAGTCGACAACTGTTCCTTGATCGGTCTCTCGACCGTCGATTTTTGAACTGCGATCTCGTGCTTAGAGCGCGCGCCAATAGGCAGCTCACTCATTCCACCTCTTGGCCCATTTTATGAGCTTGACGGTGATGATCAGAGCGATTGCAAAGGCAATCGCGGAGTTGCGATGCGATGTAAAGCGATCGGTGTTGCGTCGGAGCTGACCG
>DATLTI010000144.1:0-4873 GCA_035533675.1 Acidimicrobiales bacterium
GAGCGGGCGACGGGAATCGAACCCGCGTTCTCAGCTTGGGAAGTTGTGACCACTTTTGATCCATTACGCGAAGACCGCGGATGAGGCGTCAGTTCTTGCGTTGAGAATCTCTCATATTTACGGCAGTTGACTGTAGTTGGGTGAGTTTTCGACACGCTGGTGTTCCTTGGTATCGTGCCTTTTCTGGTGGATTTGTTTCATTTACAAGGCGAGATCGTGGAAATTATCAATGCATGCTTGCAATCGGTCTGGGCAGTGTCAGAGTGACGCGCGAAGTTGGCCGAGTACGAGTCACGTTCCGAGTGTCATCTCAGGGCACGCTTGATGACTTCATCGACTTATACGAATGGCGCGATGGAGAATGGGTATTCGTCAAAGGCAATTCCGTAACGCCATTGCCCCTCCTCCACGAGGCCGAGATCTCAGGGTTACTCCGGGAAGGCAAACGTGACGAAATTGAACAGCACCGACACCCTGAGGCGATATCAGCAATTGTTGATTATGTCGACTTAATGCTCAAAGGCATGGGGTGGCGACGAGCGAGCGAAGTGCATACATTCCCGCTCGATGAACCCATGCGACAAGAGAGTGCGGCGAACCGATGGGCCGAATTCGACGTGCGAAGAGGTTGGCGGGAGCGCCGATATCTTGTCGCCGTGCGTCGAGCGATCAAAGCACAGCGAGACGGCGAAGGACACCGCTAGTTCACGTAGTAGGCACTTTGGGAGTGGACTGGGTAACGCCCAATTGACGCCCAAGTGCGACGAAGACGAATACTTTCCCGCCACTTCTCTCCTCTGACCAGTACTTTTACCTACTGGCGCTTCAGATAGCCCTTAGCTTCCCAAGCTGAGAACGCGGGTTCGATTCCCGTCGCCCGCTCAAAGGGTTTTTGTTGAAAACATTGGTATAACAAGGCTTTTCGATTGTCCGGTGTTGTCCCCTAGACACCAATTTTGCACTACGTGAAGCGCCCATTTGACGCCCGCTGACGCCCGTGTGACGCCCGAAAGTTTGGCCCCCAGATGCCTCGGGTTCGTTCAGATCCGGGAAGCTGATCCACCTCTGTATATAACTGACTCACGACAGCAGCCCCCTTCCTAATAGTCTGAACGATCACCGTGGCAAAGAGTCTTGCAAGTCTTGAGGCATAAACCTCTGGCTGACATCTTGTCAACTAAACCGACAGCAGCGCCACTCCACCGGCATCAATAAGCCAAAGGATGCCACCTTCCACAAACGCGTTGGTATCAAATGTGAAGCTTCCCAGCGACGAACTCGGCGTCAAGGCTCGACCTTGAAAGAGTCGCATCGTCGTGGACTTCGTCACCGTGCTCTGTACGGGAACCCACACTCCTCCGCGCACGACGGCGAACGGTCCAGAACTGAAGTTCGGACTCTCGCGAGTGCCAAGGAGTCGTCCAGAGACTGACGAGAAGACGCTCACGACTAGATGACCTCCGAAGTTGGCGCCACCGAGTGCGTATAGCCACAAGCCGTCGTACGACGCGGCCAATGCCGCTGCGAAGAAACGGAGGTGGACCGATGCCATAATCGCGCCATTCGCTGGATCTAGGCGATACAGGCTTGTCCGTGTCGCCACCCAGAGGTTGCCATGAGCGATCGCAACAAGTTCGGTCGGTCCAGGGAGTTTGAAGCGTCCGGTGACTTTCAAACTCGTCGGGTTCACTCTGAGCAGGAGTCGCCCATCACCCGGAGTCAATGTGGTTCCGGCGTTACCTAGCGGCGCTCCGGTCGCCCACCACAACGAGCCGTCGCCATACGCGACGCTCGTGACACTTGGGAGCCTTACTCGTGCGACCACCCTGAAGTTCTCGCGATCCACCCGTATCAAATCTGCCGGAGTGGCTTTGCCACAACTGAACGTCCCCGTGAGGAAAATCGATGACTTGTCCACCCCCACGATACTCGGGTCCGGGCCGCAGTCGCCGAAGCTCAACTTCTTGATCACCGAAAAGAACGCCTTCGTTCCGTGAGGCGCGCTTGCTCCGAAAGCCCGCGAACTGGTACAACACCATCCGACGCTGCTCCACGATCGGCAACGTCAGTCCCGTCAACTACGAATTATCATTGCTCCAAGAAGCGAAGTCTGCTTAACCCAATGTCTACTTTCCCTGAGGAACTGCCAGCGGATCGACACTTCGTCGTTCGAACTCTCCACGACTGAGAAGTGAGTTGCGAGGCGTTGATTTAGTACACGCAAAAAAAGCAACGCGCGCTCGCGCTGTACAAAAGATTGCGACGTTACGTGGTCTCGACGAGCCCCCACGACTCGGCAATCAGAGCGAACGAGCGCACTCGCGCCTCGTAGGAGTGCGTGCGCGTAGAGATCATCAGTTCATCGACGTTGGTGCGCTGTTGCAGCGCGACGAGACCCTCGTGGACGGTCTTGGGATCACCAATGACGTGTGACGTAGTGGCCTCTTCGATCACCGCGATCTCCTCGGGGGTGTAGGGATAGATGTCCGCCTCCTCTGGAGAAGGGAGAAGACCGGCGCGACCTGTCCGGCGTTGCAAGATACCAAGCGCCGTCGAGCCCGCGAGCCACTTCGCTTCGCCGGTCGTTGGTGCACAGATTACCGACACCGCCACCATGGCATGAGGGCTCTCGAGCAAAATCGACGGTCGAAACGTCGATCGGTACAGCTCCAGGGCGGAGTCGAGAAGATTGGGTGCGAAGTGATAGGCGAATGAGAATGGCAGGCCCAATATCCCCGCCAGCTGAGCGCTGAACGTGGAGGAACCAAGAAGCCACACTTGGGGTAGGTAGCCGCTACCCGGCGTCGCCGAAGGATGTAGTGCGGTGCCGTCGCGAGGTAAGAGGTAGCTGATGAGCTCGACGACGTCGTCGGGACACGTGTCCGATCCGAGGTCTGCCGCGCGTCGAAGGGCGCGCGCGGTGACGTGATCGGTTCCGGGCGCTCGACCGAGGCCGAGATCAATTCTGCCGGGATGTAGTGCTTCGAGCGTGGCGAACTGCTCGGCCACTACCAGGGGCGCGTGATTGGGCAACATCACGCCGCCGGCACCAACGCGAAGCGTTGTCGTGGCGTTAGCGAGATGGGCGATCAAGACCGCGGGTGCCGAACTCGCGACCGCGGGCATCGAGTGATGCTCCGCGACCCAGAGTCGGTTGTAACCAAGACGTTCGGCGGTCTTCGTCATTTCGATTGTCTCGGTGAGCGCGATGGCCGGCGTTGAACCGGTCGCCACGGTCGCTAGGTCGAGTACGGAAAGAGGAATCATGCTGGTTGCACATTAAAACCACGGGCCGTTACTCCGTGCGTAGTTCTGACGAGCCCCAGCAGAGCGACGTTCTCATTGACGCGAAAGACGAGCGATGAGCAATCTCATTAAGATTGGATCCTCCGTGGAGCCGGGGTAGTCGGTCGATTCTGGTCCGAGATTGAGGGCCGTTATGGCGGTCGGCTCCCCGACACTAGTTACGATCTCGCTGATTCAAGCCTTTTGTTGGTTTATCCAGATGATTCGCACACCTTCAGTCCTACTTTGGTGCCGGTTGCCGAGTGTGGTGGAAAGTAGGTTCCAACAAGTTTCTCAAATGGGCACGAGCGCGCGTTGAGCGCAACTTGACGTCCGAGAGCATTGACAATCAGTTGACCGGGACACTCGTCCGCCGACGCGGACCAAAAGGCTTTTCCCGTAGCGGTCGGCGAGACCGAGATCTGGAAGAGAGTGGAATCTTCCATGCAAAGTCCACCCGGCGAGCTTCGAAGCAGGGCTATGGCGTTTCTAAGTTTCTTTACCTGATTTGCATTTAGTTCGACTTTGACCGGACCGCTCGAAGCATTCATGGGCGAGATCTTGTCAAAGCCCGTCAAAGTGACGACACCAGTAGTCGGAAGGAGTACCACATGGATAGGTGCCCACACGACGGCGATATCAATTCGAAGTTCCCGTTGGCTTTTGGTCAGTACTTCTGCGCTATAAGTAACGTCGCAATACGCCGCATGTCGATCCGTGCACAGAGAGAGAGCGGAGAAGCTTCCCGAGGTGTGATAGCCACCGTCAAACGAGGAACCGGTGCCCTGCCATTCGCTCTTGGGAAAATGAGCCTCGGCGAAGCCATTGACGTCAATCGACGTGGGCGCACTGTAGTAACGAGTTACGTCTATGACGTTGGAGTATCCCGGACTTCCCGTAACTGGGTGAAGTGGTTTCACGGGTGCGCTGAGTAGAGTCACGTCCGACGGTATTGGAATTTTGGAAAACAGTGCAATCGCATAAGTACGCCCGGCCGTTTGGTTGGAAGACGTCGCAGAAGCGCTGACGGGCGCCATTGACAGGAGTGCAAACGCAGTTACGACTGAGACCACAATTATTCCAGAGTAGGCAGAACAAAGCCGGTTTTTCCATCGTCGAGTCATTTTGCTCATCACTGAAATATGTCACGAAAGTTCCATTAATTACATGACAGGGCACAATGAGTGCCCGTACATCCCTATTTAATATCAATGCTTCTAGCCAATCAGTCGCAAATGAGTGATGGCATTCCTAATGGGTTTGGACATGAACCCTCTCGACCCGATGTAAATGGCTCCCCAACCCCTTGCACGACGTTCAATGCAAGCAACCGTACAAACAACCCCAAAAAACAATGAGACTCTTCAGGAAACGTCAGCGGACGAGATCGCAGTAATTGCAAGCAAAATTGGACAACTACGCATGTCAGGAAACGTCGAAATTGTTAATGGCATGCAAGGGGTCAGGGGTTCGAATCCCCTTACCTCCACTCGATCAAAGACCGTATGTTCTAAGGCTTTTCGTGGCATTGGAACGCGACTGAAATACCATTTCTGACCTGTCTCTTTGCACAACGTGCAAGGAGTCA
>DATLTI010000145.1:0-4758 GCA_035533675.1 Acidimicrobiales bacterium
TCGCGAACCAATGTTGCCGTCGATCCACTCGACGTGAGCCTCTGCCTCTGCCCGTGCGCGCTTGGTGACGAGGTTGTAGACGTTGTTCGACCAGTTCTGGATCGTCGTGTAGGTGATCCGACTTCCCGGAAGAGCCACGAGCTCGACGACGGCCGAGTGCAACGAGTCAGTTGAATACACCGGCGCAGAGCATCCCTCGACATAGTGAACCTGTGAGCCCTCATCGGCGATGATCAGCGTGCGCTCGAACTGTCCCATGTTCTCGGCGTTGATGCGGAAATATGCCTGAAGGGGCATGTCAACCTTGACGCCAGGTGGGATGTAGATAAACGAACCACCCGACCACACCGCTGAGTTGAGTGCTGCGAACTTGTTGTCATTTGGTGGAATGATCTTGCCGAACCACTTGCGGACAATCTCTGGATACTCGCGCACCGCAGTATCCATGTCACTGAACAGAACGCCGAGCTTCTCGAGGTCCTCGCGGTTTCGGTGATAGACGACCTCGGACTCGTACTGTGCAGTCACGCCAGCAAGATATTTCCGCTCAGCTTCGGGGATGCCGAGCTTCTCATAGGTGTTCTTCACCGATTCGGGAAGCTCTTCCCATGCGTCAACGACGCCGACAGTTGGCTTGATGTAGTAGTAGATGTTCTCGAAGTCGAGTCCGGGCATCTTCTCTCCGAACCAGGGAAGCATCGGCTTCTCGCGAAAACGCCGGTAGGCGTCCAGGCGAAACTTCAGCATCCACTCGGGTTCCTTCTTGATCTTTGACATCTCGCGAATGATCTCTTCGTTGAGACCCTTGCGAGGCTTGAAGACATAGTCCTCTTCATCGCTCCATCCGAGCGAATACTTTCCGAGATCAAGTTCCTTTGTCACGCGAGAACTCCCTAAAGTTGAGGAGGCATCGGCACACAGCCGAATTTCTCCTATCTCCATAGTATCAATTCCACCCCCGCATCATCGCCCTAATGCCAGCGCCACGAGAGCATGGCTGCGAGGGTCGACTGGTCTAGCCTTTTCGCGGGTTGTGCGAGCCTAACGAGCGGGAGAGACGGGGCTCTCGGTGCTTTGAATGCAATTTCTAAAGATGTTCGAGGAGAGGTTATGAGTTTTAGCGAGTCCTTTGTCAAAGAGTCGATCGAGATCCTTGGGACCCTTGACAAGGAATCGATCGAACGATGCGTCCAGGGGCTAGCCACTGTGCGAAGCCAGGGCGGACGGCTGTTCATCCTTGGCGTCGGCGGGTCTGCGGGCCATGCCTCTCACGCTGTGAATGATTTTCGCAAAATTTGCGGATTCGAGGCCTATACGCCAACAGACAATGTCTCCGAGCTGACGGCACGCACGAATGACGAGGGCTGGGAAAACACCTTCTCGAAGTGGTTGATTGGATCAAGACTGCGCGCGGATGACGGCCTTCTCATCTTCTCGGTCGGTGGCGGCGATGAGGAGAAGAACGTGTCGACCAACATCGTGCGCGCGATCCAGCTCGCAAAAGAACGCGGTGCCTCAATCTATGGCGTGCTCGGTAGAGACGGCGGCTATACGAGGCATCACGCAGATGCCTGCGTGATCGTTCCTCCACTCTTTCCAGAACATGTCACTCCCCACACCGAAGGCCTTGCCGCGGTGATCTGGCACCTGTTTGTCTCCCACCCACTGCTCGCAAAGATTCCCACACGCTAGGAGTCGATCGGGGCCTGAGACGAGTTACTTGAAGATCACGTCGTAGCCGTAGTTTGGCAGCTTTGGCAGGGGAATTACCGTTCCGTTCAGAGTGATTGCCTTCAGGTTCGGTGGGTTGCCAATCACGATCACGAGATGCCCGCTCGTTGACAGCGAATAAGAATTGACGCCAGATCGTCCGATTGTGGACATTGCCAGCCACTTGGTACCAGTCGCTTGACGTTCAAATCCGAGCCAGCAGGGACCTGTCGCATCGACCTTGACTCGATAGCCTCCAGACGGTGCGCTGTAGGTCGCGCTCGACGCGGTTGAACTGACGAGCTGTGTCTTGGCCGCTTGGGTGTTTGACCCAGTATGGGTTGTCGCCGGTTGAGAGGTCCCGACGGTGGTTGAAGTCGTGGGAACCGCGGGAGCACCGATACGTGGGTGCGTGTGAATGTAATAGATGACCCCGCCCCCGATGACAACGAGAAGGAGAACAACTGCAGCGACAAGCGGGATTGCCCCCTTTGCTCGCTCGCCGGGAATGCGGAAATGCTCTCCACCGCTTGTTTTGGCAGGACGCTTTGGGCGCCGCTCATAGATCGGTGGAACTGGAGGTTTTACGGGCGTGATGGAAAGATCGCCAAAGACCAGACGTCCCTCGTTATTTACACGTCGATCATCGGTAATCCCAATCTCCGCTTGCTCGTTGATTGCCTCTCGTTCAATCGGTACAGACGAGGTCGGAATCGTCTCGTGAGATTCAGTCTGAGGATGGTCGACACCTCGAGTATTTTGCTTTGCCGAGCGTTCGACGATCTCCCGGATCGAACCGAGACGTTGCCGGTGCCAAGAGATCGAGCGTTCAACTGAGTTCGCACGACTGAATCGGAGCGCGATGAGCCCGATGATGACCATCACTACCGCGATGAGCACCAGCTTCACCAGCATCTCGCACCTACCTCAGATTGTTCCTACACAAGCTTCAAAGAAATTCTACAGAATGTCGAACCACATCGTCACGTACGCAGCCCATATCTGGGACGGAGATGGTCCGCGAGTTCTACGCGTCGTGGATTTTCACGGTCTCTCCCAGAGAGCACCGGATCGCTGATCCGCCAATCCGCGCTGATCTCAGGATCGTCCCAAGCAACGCCGAGTTCGTCATTCGGATTGTAATAGCCATCGACCAGATAGGTCAGTGTCATATCGGTCAGCGAGGAGAAACCATGTGCAACTCCTGGAGGAATAAACAGACCCTTTTCATTCTCATCGCCAATCTCAATCATCTGGGTCTTGCCTTCAGATGGAGAACCAACGCGAAGATCATGGAGGATTACCTGTGCTCGTCCCTTGGTTACAAACCAGTAGTCCGCCTGGTGAAGGTGATAGTGAAGACCGACCACCGCTCCCCCGTCGCGATCCGAGCGGTTCCCCTGCACCATCTCACGCCCGAGTGGAAACCACGATCGGCGATAGGACTCGATGAAACGACCCCTCGCGTCCGCGTGAATTGCCGGCTCGACAACGACGACGTCAACAATTTCGTCAGAAATCGAGATATTTGCCACGTACTACTCCCTTTCCAGCATCATCTTGACCCATAACACTAGTCAGGCAAGCTGGTAACTCCCTGCTCGTGTCCGTGCGAGTACTCCCTCTGTGACGAGTCTCTCAGCAATTCTCTGTGCACGTTCTGGCTCTTCGGGCCATCCAGCGGCGTCTGCGAGGCCCTCTGGGGAGATCGGACCCAGGCATGCGCTTCGCACAAGACGCCCGCGGCCCTGGCGGTCAGAACCTGAAAAGGTCGACTGGCGTGGCCCCTTCACCGATACAGAAGAGGCAGGATCTATAAGTAATAGTCCTGCACTGAGTTCGTCTTGGCGCCATTTGCACCTCGCGGGAAACAACGGACATATCGCGCATTGAGGAGCGCGTGCGCGACAGACAAGGCTGCCAAAGTCCATGAGCGCAAGATTCCAGTCGCGAGAAACTTGTCGATCGACCAATTCATCCGCGAGCTCTTGGGTTTGTATTGGCGAAGCGTCTCGGCCAATCAGCGCTCTGGCAAGAACTCGCTTGATATTGGTATCGACAACGCCTGCTTGCTCATCAAAGGCAAAGGCGCGCACTGCGCGCGCAGTGTAGGGGCCGACGCCGGGAAGCTTGAGCAATTGATCGAGGTCCGATGGCACACTCCCGCCATGTTGTTCGCAGATGATCCGCGCGCACTTATGCAACGCAACTGCTCTGCGGTTATATCCAAGACCAACCCAGAGCGCAACGACCTCTGCCTGTGATGCATCGGCACATGACTGTGGAGTCGGAAATCGATCTGCCATCGAGACAAAGCGCTGTGCAACGCGCGCTACTTGAGTCTGGGCGAGCATGAACTCTGCAATCAGAGTGAGCCATGGATCTCTTGTCTGTCGCCACGCAAACTCGTCGCGTTCAATACGTAGCTCGGACCACGCGCCAAGAACACCTTCAATAAATTCCGACCTGCGATGAGACCCGACAAGGCTGGTCATGATGTTGCGATGGCCGTCGAACTAGACCTCGTGCGGAGGACGTGTCGAGAACGCGAGAATCCAGCTGTCATTGGTCTCGCCATCGATCACCAGACGCCACGTGTAGCGACTACCTGGTGCAAGTGGAAGAGGCCCGAAGTTCAATGCGAGCGAAACATCAATTGGACTTCCTGGAGGTATTGAATCGGGACGCGACACCGTGAAGTCTCCGCGCACCTCGATCGGCTGAAGACCATCGGGCGTCTCGGCCATCACCGGCTGTCCATCCGTATCGACCAAGAACAGCTCCCAGTGATGTGGACGTTCGGCGTCGTTCCAGTCGACGTCGACCTTCATCGCTACCGCGGACGGAGTTGGATCAGGACCGATCAAGCTCCATCCGCCACCGAGCACATACAGCTTGCCGTCGGCCACCTGGGCAGAGTCACAGAGCAACATGGTTACACGCATACCCAGCACGCTAATAGGAATCGCGGGGTGCAATTTTGTCGAGTTATCCCACCGACACGAATAAGGTGGAACCGTGATCGAACTCGGCCTGCGAAATGACGTC
>DATLTI010000146.1:0-1549 GCA_035533675.1 Acidimicrobiales bacterium
TGCGGAACCCGCACGATTGGCGAACTTCGCGAGCAGGCAAAGTTCATCCGCGTCACACCAATGGCAAATCGCGAGAACCACCCGCACGATCTTTCGGGTGTCGTCGATGCTCCCAACTACTGGGCGAGCGAGCTCTAGACCTGAAGATCTCCCGTCTCCAGTAACCGTTTGGCGCCAGTCCAGGCGCTCAGAACCAGCAACTACGCTTGGCACATCGAGTTCAGATATCCCGGATCCTTGGGACCAAATAGAGCAATTCGCCCACCCAACGCACACCCGACACCGTAACGAGGGTACGAGAACATGCATATCTCCGCAAAGGTCGAATACGCCGTACGCGCACTTCTCGTGCTCACCGCTGCAAACGGAGGTCCACTCTCTGGTGCTGCGCTCGCGAATGCCCAGGAGCTTCCCCCAAAATTCCTCGACGGGATCCTTGCAGAATTGCGTCGAAGCAACATCATCGTCAGCCAGCGCGGATCAGAGGGTGGATACCGTCTCGCTCGCGACGCGTCGTGTATCGCACTTGCAGACATCATCCGCGCGATCGACGGACCCCTTGCAGCAATTCGAGGGGAACACCCCGAGGTGACATCGTACGAAGGCGCTGCCGAGCACCTCCAAGATGTCTGGATTGCGATTCGCGCCACGCTGCGGAGCGTGCTTGAGACCACGACACTTGCCGACGTTGTCTCTGGCAAACTACCGGCAAATGTCAAGAAACTTGTCGCCGATCCGGACGCCTGGATCTCTCGCTAGCTCAATTGCATCTGGAGGCGCTTATGCGTGCGGTCATCTATACAACGCCCGGTGGACCCGAGGTCCTCACGCTTGTCGATCGCGAGATCCCAGCGCCAGAGCCCGGTGAGGTACTCGTACGCGTGCACGTCTCTGGGGTCAATCCAACGGACTGGAAGTCTCGCCGCGCGCCGAACGGCTCTCTTGCCTATCCCGAGATCGTTCCCAACCAGGATGGCTCCGGAGCCATCACTGCAGTTGGAAAGGGGGTCTCTGAGGACCGTATCGGTGAACGGGTCTGGGTCTACGAGGCCTGTCACAAGCGCGCCTTTGGCACCGCACAGGAGTACCTCGCAATCGACCATGCAAAGGCAGTCAGACTGCGTAATGACGCAAGCTTTGACCTTGGCGCCTCGCTCGGGATTCCGGCACTCACCGCGCATCGCTGTCTCAGTGTCGGTGACCAGCGCCCCACACGACTCGGCCCAAAAACCTTAAAGGGTGAGACCATCCTTGTCGCTGGCGGAGCCGGCGCAGTCGGTCACTTTGTGATTCAGCTCGCCCGTTGGTCGGGCGCACGCGTGATCTCGACGGTGAGCAGCGACGAGAAGGCCGAACTCGCAAAGCGAGCGGGCGCGAACGAGACCGTCAACTACCACCGTGACGACGTGATCGCGATGATCCGCTCCTTTGCTCCACAGGGAGTGGACGCAATCGTCGAGGTCTCACCCGTCGTCAACCAAACGATCAACTCCCAGGTGCTCAAAGATGGTGGCACCATCGCCATCTACGCGAGCGACACCGATCCTCT
>DATLTI010000147.1:0-16646 GCA_035533675.1 Acidimicrobiales bacterium
GCCATCAGAGCTCGCGGATAAAAAGGTTGTCATTGTTGGTGGGGGAGACTCGGCATTTGACTGGGCGCTGGCACTTGAGCCGATTGCGACCGAGGTGACGTTGGTCCACCGGCGAGATACATTTCGCGCGCATGAGCACACCATCGAATTGGTGCAGAGATCGAGTGCAAAGATCGTTACAAGCGCAGAGGTAACGGCAATCTTTGGTGAGGAGCAGCTCACCTCGGTGGAGGTCACCGCAAAGTCCGGCTTGGTTGAGGTCATTGAGGCAGAAATTGTTGTCGCTGCACTTGGCTTTGTCGCTCATCTTGGTCCACTTGCGGAGTGGGGACTTGAGATGTCGAAGCGGACGATTGTTGTCGATACGGCGATGCGCACAAACCTGCCAGGAGTCTTTGCTGCTGGTGACATCACGGAATATCCAGGCAAGGTGAGGCTGATCTCGACCGGCTTTGGTGAGGCTGCGACTGCTGTCAACAACGCGATGACCGTCATCGATCCATCCAAGAGTGTCTTCCCCGGTCACTCGAGCGAAGCCACCTGAGGCACGCGAAACAATTCTCAGTCAACGAGACTTTTGAGGAACTCCCTGACACCAAGATTGCGTATCGAGGCATCGACGAGTTCGACGGTGTGCGCAACCGGAATCGGGGTGCCACGGCTCTCGAGTGCAGCTGCGATCTGCATCGTGCATCCTGGATTTGCTGCGACAAGAAGATCTGCGCCAGTCAGGGCAACCTGGTCGGCCTTTCGCTGGCCAAGCTCGCGAGCAGGTTCAGGTCGAAAGATGTTGTAGACACCCGCTGATCCGCAGCACAGTTCTCCATCGGCGATCTCTTTCAAGTCGATTCCCGGAACCTGGGAGAGGACCTTTCTCGGTTGGCTCTTGACACGTTGCGCGTGTCCAAGGTGACACGCATCGTGATACGCAATCTCGATTGGCAGAGGATGACGGTCCGCCACCGGATCAATCTCCGCAAGGAATTCGGCGATGTCCTTTGTGTTGTTTGCAAATCGCTCAGCACGCTCTTGGTAGCGACGATCGCCAGCGAGCAGGTGGGTGTATTCCTTCATGGAAGATCCACACCCCGCGCTATTCACAATGACCGTAGTAACTCCGGCCCTCTCGAATGTATCAATGAGTCTCTTCGCGAAGCCGCGAGCCTCTTTGAGCCGTCCAGAGTGCGCTGAGAGTGCACCGCAGCAGCCCTGACTTTTCGGAGCAATGACATCAAAACCCTCTGCGGTGAGCACCCGTACAGTTGCCTCGTTGACCCGGGGAAAGAAGGCACCCTGCACGCACCCGGTGAGGAGCCCAACGGTACCTCTCTTGGTGCCACGGGCGACCGATAGCCCAGGGATCTCTTGACGTTCTCCAATCGTCGGAGAGATTGACTCCATCGTGCGAAGGAATGGTGGTGCAATGTTCAACAGACCGAGCCGCCCGACCATCTGCTGTATACCGCTTCGCTGATAGAGACGAAGGAACGCGCGCGCAACGCGAAGGCGGCGCGGATAGGGAAACAACGCGAAGACAAGTTCTCGCTTCAGTCTCTCCTGCCACGACCGCTTGAATTTGCGCTCGATCTGCCCGCGTGTCGCACTGATGAGCTGGTCATACTGCACGTTTGACGGACATGCCGTGAGACACGACATACAGCCGAGACAGTTGTCAAAGTGCCGAACCATCGCATCATTGATGGGAGCACCATCGAGTGCCGCACGCATGAGGTATATGCGACCACGGGGAGAGTCCATCTCCTCGCCCCAGAGTACGAAGGTTGGACAGGTGGAGAGGCAAAAGCCACAGTGCACACAGTCGTCAACTAGCTCACGAGAGGGTGGATGGTCACGGTCAAATGATCCGAGACCGGATGTCCTTGAGATGGTCACTAAATCCCTCCCACAAATCGCCCGGGTGCAAGCAGATTGAACGGGTCGAACTGGGCCTTGATGCTCTTCATCACCACAAGCGCAGGAATCGGACCCCACACATCAACCAAATTTCGCACCCTCTCTGGTGCTCGCAGTACCACACAGGATCCACCAGCGAGCGTGGCCGCTGCCCGGATCTGACGCGTGAGTGCTTCGATCTCTTGTTCGGGCGCCTGTTCAAGCAGTGGCGCACCAACAAACATTGCGCCAGTACCAATGGATCCAGTGACCAGAAGTCTCTGCCCATTCGACTCAGCGATCTCGTGGAGTTGTTCAAGAAAGGCCTGCGAGGATGCAACCTCGATCGTCACCTTGAATGTCGTCGCATCAGGTAGAACTCCCCACCACTCCGGCGCCGCGTTGAGCACTTGAGGCTCTTTGGCGAGTGTCATGGCGAGTGAGCGCGTGCGCTCGAGCACGCTCGTCTCGGTGCCCTCGAGGAGAACCCCGAATATCAATCCGGTACCATCGCAGGCGTCGCGGATCTCGAGAGCGCTTGGCGCCATCTGTGAATAGAGAATCTCCTGGCTGAGTGAGCGAATCTCGTGGAGTGAGACTTCAAACAGTAGAAAATGCGCTGTCTCGGGCAACGAATGCAGACGGAAAAAGGCTTCAGTAATCGCGCCCAGGGTGCCGTAGGAACCGGTGTAAAGCTTCGCGAGGTCATATCCCGCAACGTTCTTCACGACTCTCCCGCCTGTTGTCGCGCGCACTCCATCAGGGCGAACGACGGTCGCTCCGATGATCAGGTCGCGTACAGATCCAAATCCATACCGGAGCGGACCTGAGAGACCAGTGGCAATCAATCCGCCGACTGTTGTGTCGCGAACGACCGTATCGATTGCGAGTCGCTGATACTTTTGATGCAGCTGAGCCTGGAGTTCTTCGAGAGTCACATTGGCACTCACGCGCACGACGAGGTCGCTCGCCTCATGTTCGAGGATCTTTGGCATTCGACGCATTTCAATGCCGAGTTCGAAGGCGCTCGGCGTGAGGCCCCAATCGATCTTCGTCCGGTTGCCCGTCAATACCGTATGGGTTCGGTTCCGTGTGACATCGCGCATTGTCTCTTCGAGTTCAAAGGTGCTCGAAGGTGAAGCGATCTGTGCCGGGAGGACTCCGTCGATCGAGTCATGATCGTTTGCGACCCGAAGCAATTCTTGTGTGGGTTCGGACGGAGACAGCATCAGAAGAGCTCCGCGAGGCCCTGTTCCACAAGGGGATGCACACCATGATGGTGCCCAGGGACTTCACCGCAGAGACGCGGTGTGGGAAAAACCTTCCCGGGGTTGCACAGGTTCTCACTATCAAAGGCACAGCGCACAAGCTGCATGGTGTCAAGGTCGTACTCGTTGAACATTTTGCCCATATAGCTGACCTTGTCTGCGCCAACGCCGTGCTCTCCAGTGATCGATCCCCCGTACTTGATGCACAGATCGATGATTGCCCCCGAGACCACGTTCGCGCGCTCGAGGTCACCCTCAATCGTCTCGTCGAATAAGACCAGCGGATGCAGATTGCCATCACCTGCGTGGAAGACATTTGCGACGCGAATTCCTGAGGCGGCTCCGAGTTGGGCGATCTCACTGAGAACCTCGGGCAAAACGGTCCGGGGGATGACTCCGTCTTGGATGATGAAGTCAGGACTGATCGTGCCAATCGCCGCAAAGGCAGACTTTCGTCCTTTCCAGATCAGTGCGCGCTCCGCTTCGGTTTTCGCGATACGCACCTCTGTCGCACCGAATGACTCGCAGATATTCTGGACACGCTCTATACCTGCCAAAACGTCGACGGCTGGTCCGTCGAGCTCAACGATGAGGACGGTGTTCGCGCCCTCGGGATATCCGCACTGCACAGTTTTTTCTGCGGCCTCGATGGCGAGTGCATCCATCATCTCGATCGCTGCGGGGAGAATCCTTGAGGCAATGATTGCCGAGACGACCTCACCAGCCTCGCGCGTGCTGTTGAACCCAGCGAGAAGTGTCTTGACGAGTTCGGGCTTTCGTAAAAGACGGGTGACGATCTTGGTCGCGATTCCGAGTGTTCCCTCTGATCCGATGAACGCTCCAAGCAGGTCATATCCCGGAGCATCGACACTTTTGTATCCACCGAAGTTGACAATCTGTCCGTTCGGAGTGACAACCTCGATACCCGTGATGTGATGTGTCGTGAATCCATACTTGAGACAGTGCGCTCCTCCAGAGTTTTCAGCGACATTGCCGCCGATGGAGCAGATCTGCTGGCTGGAGGGATCGGGGGCGAAATAAAGACCTGCAGGGGTCGCCCATTTGGTCACGTCGAGATTGATCACGCCTGGATCGACAACCGCGCGCTGGTTGGCTCGGTCGATCTCATGGATCTTGCGAAACTTCGATAATACGATCAGGACACCATCACCAACAGGTAATGCACCTGCTGAAAGACCAGTGCCGTTTCCCCTTGCTACGAAGGGGATTCTCATTTCGTGACAGACGCGGACAATCGCACTGACCTGGGCGACCGTGGTTGGAAGGACGGCCACCATCGGGGTGACGCGGTAGTGGGCCAACCCATCACATTCGAAAGTCCGCAAGCGCGCGGGATCGCTGATCAGGTCCTGGTCTTCAGTGATGATCTCTCGAAGACGATCGAGGAGCTCTTGAGGGACGTTCACGAAATCCGATCGTAGGCTGAGAGCGTCAGAAACGGCGAAAACTCTGGCGAGAACACGAGTTTCGAAAAGATCTCCTTTGCCGACGCGTAGGCAGCCGCGTCAAAGTTATCGCCCTCTTCATCTTTGATTTTTGCAAGCTCCTGATCGATCATCCCCTCGACAAGCTCGGTGGTCACGATCTGGTCATTCTCAATCGCGATTTCATAGCGAAGCCATTGCCAGACCTGTGAGCGTGAAATTTCCGCAGTTGCAACATCTTCCATCAGGTTGAAGATCGCTACTGCTCCAGACCCGCGCAACCAGGCAGAGATATAGCGAAGCCCAACGCCGATATTGTTGCGCAATCCCGCTTCAGTGATCACCGCATCAGGTATCGAGAGATTGAGAAGATCTCGCGCTCTGATGGAAACATCGTCACGCTGGCGCTCAAGCTGATTCGGTCGGTCACCAAGTACCGCGGAGAAGACCTCAGTGCAGATGGGGACGAGATCGGGATGAGCAACCCATGATCCGTCAAAGCCTGCATTCGCCTCGCGTGTCTTGTCCTCTTTGACCTTTGCAATCGCAATCGCATTTATCTCGGGATCCCGCCGACTTGGAATAAAGGCGGCCATGCCGCCAATCGCATGTGCGTTGCGACGATGGCAGGTCTTGACAAGGAGTTCGGTGTAGGCGCGCATAAAAGGAGCAGTCATGGTCACACTGTTGCGGTCAGGCAACACGTAGGAGCCGCCGAGGAATGCGAACTTCTTGATCAGAGAGAAGAGATAGTCCCAACGACCGGCGTTGAGACCAGCAGAATGTTCTCTCAACTCATAGAGAATTTCGTCCATCTCAAAGGCCGCGAGGATCGTTTCGATCAGCACCGTCGCGCGAATTGTTCCACGCTCAAGGGAGAATCGGTCCTCGGTGAAATCAAAGATGTCGTTCCAGAGTCGCGCCTCAAGATGGCTCTCGGTCTTTGGAAGGTAGAAATATGGCCGTTGGGCAAATTTCCGCTCCTCGGAGAGACAGGTCATGACGTAACAGCCAAAATCAAACAGCGAGCCTGATATTGGCTGGTCATCGACGAGTAGGTGTCGCTCGAGGAGATGCCAGCCACGAGGGCGCACGACAATCGTTGCCAGCTGGTCGCCGAGACGATACTCACGTCCCTCTGGGGAGGTGAACTCGATCGTTCGGTCGATGGCGTCTTTGAGGTTGATCTGTCCTCCGACGATGTTCTCCCACGTTGGCGTGTTGGAATCCTCAAAATCTGCCATCCAGACACGAGCGCCGGAGTTCAGCGCATTGATCGTCATGCGACGATCAGTCGGGCCCGTGATTTCACAACGCCGATCCTCAAGTCCTGGAGCGGGAGGGGCTATCTGCCAGGATGACTCGCGGATCTCTTTGGTTGCCTCGATGAAATCAATAGGTTCACCGGCGTTGATCTCTTCTTGTCGTAAAGCCCGGTCCTCAAGCGCGAGCCTGCGGGCGGGTTCGAAGTTCCGGTGCAAATCTTTAAGGAGATTCTGGGTCTCGGCGTTGAGCACCTCGTCATACCGATCATGAATCTCGCCCGCGATGATTAGTGCTTCTTGAGACGTGACCTGACTCATTAATCCTCCTTAAATGCCGTACCTCGGGAGCCAAGCGAGCACACACGAGTAAAGGCTTTGATGCCGGTATCCAATCTAGGACAGCTCAAAACATCGCGAAACCCGAGCGATCAGAACCCAGGTTCCCGATTGGCTGTCTTGCTCTCTTCCTGCATGGGCTTTCTCACAAGGGTGACGGTCGTCTTTCCCGCCAACTGGCCACACGCTGCGTCTATCGATCTGCCACGGGTACGGCGAACGGTCGCATTTACTCCGAGATCTCTGAGCCCGTCCGCGAAGCGCTCGACCTGCTCTGGAGAGGAACCATTCATTGAAGACGGTTCATCTGGGGCGATTGGATTGAGTGGAATCAGATTTACGTGTGCTTTGAGCGGATAGGCAATTGCGGCAAGCTCGGCGACATCGCGCGCTGAATCATTGACGCCGGCGATCAGTGCCCATTCGAACGAGATACGTCGATGTGTCTTTTCAACGTAATCCTCAAGTGACCTGACGAGCACCTCGATCGGATAGCGACGGTTGATGGGCACGAGCTCACTCCGCAGATCGTTGTTGGCAGCGTGGAGAGAGACCGCAAGATTGACCTGGAGTGCTTTGTCCGCAAGCAAATTTATCTGGGGAACAATGCCCACCGTTGAAAGCGTAATGTGTCGAGCACTTAGTCCCATGTCGCTGGTGAATCGTTCAACCGCCCGCCATACGTTCTTGAAATTTGCAAACGGCTCGCCCATCCCCATGAAGACGATGTGATCAAGCCGTCTTCCACTTGCTCGTGCAGCCCGGGAAGCGCGCACAACCTGTTCGACAATCTCACCGGTGCTCAGTTGTCTCGTGTATCCAGCGTGCCCAGTGGCACAAAATGTGCAGGCCATTGCGCAGCCTGCTTGAGAGGAGATGCAAACGGTCGTGTGCTTTCGATAATGCATCAGGACGGTCTCAATTGCGGCACCATCTTGAAGTTCAAACAACCATTTGATGGTCTGTCCGTGGTCCGCGACCTGCTCTTTGATCGGTACAAGTGCCGAAGCGAGTTCGGACGAGTCACCGAGGCGCTGGCGAAGCACCTTTGGAAAGACCGAAAGGTCATCGATCTCGAGAAGCTCCTCATAGAGCGCCCTCTTGAGCTGGGCAAGGCGATAGCGCGGCTGGTCTACGAGAAGGCGTTCAAAGTCAGGGTCTTCAAGGTCGTAGCGACTCATGGCACGAGAGGGGCGATGTTGGTCACGTACGCGAGATCGATGTGATCGATGATGAATCCTGCCCAGTTGTACAGCGCAACGGCGGCTGTGTTCTGTGCGTCTACATAGAGCATCGCCGTATGAATACCGCGTGATTGCAGGAAGCGAAGGCCGCTCACCAGCAGACCGCGTCCAAGACCCTGACCTCGGACCTCGGGATCGACTCCTATGACGTAGATCTCACCAACAGGCTCATCGCCCTCGTCGTGCACTTTGGTCCAGCAGAATCCATCGATGCCATCCGTACCCTCGTGAAGCAAGAATCCCTCTGGGTCAAACCATGCTTGGGACTCACGGTCGCGAAGTGTGCCGATATCCCACGCGCCCTGTTCGGGGTGATTTGCAAAGGCTCTGCGATTGAGCTCCAGCCACGCGTCCTCGTCACTATCGACGACATAGGGCCGGGTAGAAGCTGGATCACTGGATGATGGGAGAGTAAACGGTAACGATCGTCGCATCTGGTAGAGCTCACGGCCTCTTGTCATTCCAACTGCTGTCGCGATCTCGTCATGACGGGAGGTTGGTTTTGGTACCCAGAGGTGCACATGACCTCCACCATCTCTGGCGATCTCTTCAAGTGCGCTCTGGAGAAGCGCGACAGCGACCTGGCTGTCCGAATGGCGGATGCTCGGATGAATGACGAACTCGATCGACCAGCTCTGTTCTCCTCGAGCGACCTGTGCATAACCGATGACTCGTTCGTGGCCCTGTTCGCGCGCCACGAATCCTGCAAATCCTGCGCGTCCACCTTGGACGAGATCGAGCCATTTGTGCTCTCCGAGCGGAGCGTGATCGTCGACGCGCTCAGCTGCCCGAAGCAGTCTTGCGACCGCCGCGATGTCCTCTTCGCCCATGCGGCGTTTGATCTCGACAAGATGCACCTCATGAGGGTACCGGCTGCGAGGCGAATCATGGGTCAAGCCAGTGCGATCTCTGAAGCTGCGGCGAGAGCTTTCTCGGCGCACTGGCTCTAACATCTGGTTATGCCCCCACCCCGTTCTCTGAAGCTTCGAGCGGCAATGGTCGATGGGCGCCTTCTCAAAAGCTTTCCCGGAAGCGCCAGCGAACTCTGTGCACTGTGCTTTGAGACGCCATTCCAGTTGCTTGTCGCGACGATCCTCTCTGCGCAATGCACCGATGAGCGCGTGAACTTGGTGATGCCCGAGATGATCCGTCGCTACCCGACGCCAGAACTCCTCGCTGGCGCCAAGGTTGCCGATGTCGAAAAGGTGGTGTATTCGACTGGCTTCTATCGGGCAAAGGCAAAAAACCTGATCGACATGGCCTCGACGCTTGTTGCTCGGTTTCGTGGCGAAGTACCTGGCGATCTGCCGGATCTTGTCACCCTCGCCGGTGTCGGGCGCAAGACCGGAAACGTCATTCGTTCAGTCGCCTTCGGATTGCCTGGACTCCCCGTTGACACTCACGTCGGGCGTCTTGCACGGCGTCTTGGCCTCACCAAGGAGCTTGATCCGGTCAAGGTGGAATACGCGCTCAATCGACTCCTCCCAAAAGAGGAGTGGGGTGGGTTCAGCCTTCGGCTGATTCTTCACGGCAGGGCGGTGTGTCTCGCTCGTGCGCCTCGCTGTGGAATCTGTGAGCTCGCTGATCTCTGTCCAAGCTCACCTGAGAACGCTCGTCGTAAACCCGCCAACGCCACCGAATCCCAGACAGGGCGCTCGAAGAGTTAGCGGCGCGAGCCAAGAAGTCGCATTATCCGACGGTGCGCTCCAAACAGCGCCCGTTCGACGGCAAAGAGCTCCTTTGCAGTTCCCTCCTGCTTTGATCGTTGCGAGTCCTCTGCCATAACAGTGATGCGACGGGTGACTTGTTCGAGCATGTCGGCGAGCGATGAGAGTTCCGATTGGTCTGCTGGCATCTCTCTATCCTTACCGAAAGACAGCGTGCGGTTCGCTACGCTTGCCAGACAATGATGCAGATTCTTGACCTTCGCAATTCCGTTCCTGGTGAACCCCTCAATCTTCCACGTCCCGATCTTAGAGCCGAGGGCCCGGTTGCTGAGGTTCGGAAGATCCTCCTCGAGGTGAAGAACCGTGGCGATGCTGCAGTGCGAGAGTTTTCAGTGCGTTTCGACGGTGTTCAGATTGACCAGCTGCGCGTCGACGAAAGCGAGATCGCAGGTGCCTGTGGTCTCATCCCCAAAGCACTTCTTGATGCCCTGACCGAGGCCCGGGATTCGATTGAGGCGTTCTATCTCCATCAGCCCGACGAGGTTGAGGTATATCGACGGGCGGGAATTGAGGTGCGCCACCTGCTTCTGCCTGTCGACCGCGCCGGTGTCTATGTACCAGGAGGACGTGCGAAGTATCCCTCCTCGGTGCTGATGACCGCTGTTCCGGCACGCGTTGCAGGTGTCGGGGCGATTGCATGTTGCGTTCCGCCTAGCGCAGACGGTTCGCTTCCGGTCGAGATTCTTGCGGCAGCAAGCCTCGCCGGCATTGACGAGGTCTATCGCGTCGGTGGCGCTCAGGCAATCGCGGCCATGGCCTACGGGACGGAGTCCATTCCCAAGGTCGACGTGATTGTCGGACCTGGATCTAAGTGGGTCTCGATCGCCCAACGAGAGGTACGTGGCCTGGTCGGGGTCCCGGCTGCATTTGCTGGCCCCTCTGAGGTAGTGGTGATTGCCGACGAGACAACACCGGTGGACTGGGCCGCGATCGATGTGATCGTTCAGGCCGAACATGGACCCGACGGACTCGCCTGGTTGGTCACCTGGTCTGAACCTGCGGCAAAGGCGATTGCCTCGGCGATCGACCGGCTCGTTGCCGCCTCTCCTCGACGCGAAGAGACTCAGTCGACGCTCGATGACGGGGGTTATGTCGTGCTTGTCAGTTCGCCAGAGCAGGCCATGGAGGTGGCAAATGCGATTGCCCCCGAGCACCTTGAAATCCTGACCGACAACGCAGATGACCTGGTGCGCCTTGTCCGACATGCCGGTGCAATCTTTCTTGGCCAGCTCGCCTCTGCAAGCGTTGGTGACTACATCGCGGGTCCGAGTCACGTGCTTCCGACGTTCGCGACCGCTCGTTTCGCAAGCGTTCTTGGCGTGGAGGACTTCACCCGCCGTGTGCATACGGTGCGTGTTAATGAGCGAGGAATCGAGCGCGTCGCGCATCATGTCGCAACAATCGCAGGCGCAGAGGGTCTTCCGGCGCACGCGGAATCGGTGCTGATGCGTATCGGGGAGCCGACGTGGAGCAAAGAATAGGGAACTCACCGATTATTGCTCCAAGAGCAGATGTCGCATCGATGGCGGCGTACTACTCACCTCAGATCGATGTCGAGGTTCGCCTGAATACCAACGAGGCCCCAGAGTCACCTCCAACAGAGTTCGTTACCCGATTGAAAGAACAGATCAACGACATCTCCTTGAATCGCTATCCCGAACGCGAGGCAGATGAACTGCGCGGCGCAATTGCCCGGCATCACGGAGTGGACAAGGAGCAGGTCTATTGCGCAAACGGGTCGAACGAGGTCCTTCAATCAATCCTTCTCGCCTATGGGGGCAAGGATCGATCGGTCGCGGTATTTGAACCGACATACGCGCTTCACTCACATATCGCCCGAGTGACGGGCACGCAGGTTGTCACCGGGGTACGTGACGATAATTTCCTCGTCACGCTTGAAGAATATGACCGCGTTACCAAAATAGGCGGTACCAAAGACTTCGGCTTTCCTGCGCTGACCTTTCTCTGCTCACCAAACAATCCGACCGGTCGTCTTGAGCCATTGGCAACGGTGGAGGCAATTCTTAACCGAGCGCATGGTCTTGTTGTTATCGACGAGGCTTATGGGCAGTTTGCTCCGCGTTCTGCAATTGAGTTGCTCAGCGCACATCGAAACCTTTTGATTGTCCGGACCTTTTCCAAGACGTGGTCGCTCGCTGCGCTCAGGCTCGGCTATGCGATAGCCGATCCAGAGGTCGTCGACGCGTTGTGGCGGGTCACTCTTCCGTACCATCTCGACGCAATAAAGCAAATTGCTGGCGTGCTCGCGGTTGAATACGAACACGAGATGACTGATCGCGTCGAGTCAATTGTCTCTGAGAGAGTGCGGCTCCTCGAGGCGCTTTCACATCTGGCGATCGAGGCCGTTCCCTCTGACGCCAATTTCATTTTGTTCAAAGTCACCAAGAAAGACGCAAAGGCAGTCTGGAGAGCACTCGTTGATGACTCCGTATTGATTCGAGATATTTCGTCAGTGCCCTATCTCGATGGCTATCTTCGCGTCACCATCGGAACACCGTCTGAAAATGACAGATTCCTCAGCGCCCTGACAGACGCTCTCGTCTAATGCGAACTATCTCCGTGGTTCATGCGACACTAGAGAGATGTCGAATTCGATGAGTGGTCCCGTCAAGATCGAAGGTCTTCGCGGAGCACAGTTCCATCGCGTCACGAAAGAGAGCGACATCGAGATCAGGATCATTCTTGATGGGCGCGGTGACTCTGACGTAACGACCGGGCTTCCTTTTTTTGATCACATGTTGACCCAACTCGGCAGGCATGGAGGTTTTGACCTCGTCGTGCGCGCCGTCGGAGATCTTGATGTTGATGCCCACCACAGCGTGGAGGACACCGGCATCGCCATCGGTCAGGCCTTTGCCGTGGCGCTCGGTGACAAGGTAGGGATCAAGCGGTTCTCCTCCATTTCGCTTCCACTTGACGAGGCGCTGATCGATGTTGCTATCGATCTTTCGGGGAGGCCTTTTGTTCACTATGACATTGCCTTTGCCCCTGATACTCCAAAGCTCGGAGAACCAGGTTTTGATCCTCAGCTGGCCGAGGAGTTCTTCCGAGCGTTCGCGGTGAGTGCAGGGATCACCTCACACATCTCACTCCGATATGGGAAAAACTCTCATCACATTGTCGAAGCAACCTTCAAAGCTGTCGCGCGCGCCCTCCGTGATGCGGTCCGGATTGAAAGTGATCAGCTTCCGAGCACCAAGGGAACGCTGTAGAGCGCGATGATCGCGGTTCTTGACTACGGCATCGGTAATCTCCGCTCCGCGCAGAAAGCGCTTGTCCATCTTGGGGCAGAGGTGCGCGTGGTCACCGACGCCCAAGAGGCCGTCGGCGTCACTGGAGTTGTACTTCCAGGAGTCGGAGCCTTTGGAGCAAGTATGAACGCTCTAAAATCGAGTGGTCTTGATCGCGTGGCAAAAGACGCGGTTGACCAAGAGGTTCCCTTCCTCGGCGTCTGCGTCGGCTATCAGATGCTCTTTGGAGCTTCAGAAGAGAGCGAAGGAGAACGCGGTCTTGATATTTTTCCAGGTTCGGTCTGCAAACTTCACGGATCGGTCCGGTTACCCCAGATGCAGTGGAACACGGTGCAGCGAACCGGTGTCTCCTCTTTGATGCTTGGAGAGAGCAAAGCAGAGGAATGGATGTATTTCGTGCACAGTTACGCTCCAGTTCCAGAGGGCGTGGCAACAAAATATGTTGTCGGAACCACCGACTATGGCGAAGAGATTGCGGTGGCGATTGAACGCGACAACATTTGGGGTGTGCAGTTCCACCCGGAGAAATCCGGTCAGGCGGGGCTCGAACTTCTTGGACGGTTTGTCGCGCACTGTCAGCGAGTGAATCACTCGCTTGATATTGCATGAGCACATCGCGATGATTCCGATTCCCGCAATCGATATTCGAGAGGGGCGTTGCGTTCGCCTTCTTCGTGGCGACTTCGCGGCCGAGACCATCTATGGTGACCCTGTCACCCAAGCAATGTCTTTTGTCAAACAGGGCGCGCCGATGCTGCACATTGTCGACCTCGACGCGGCACGCACCGGCGAACCAATGAACGAATCTGTTGTTCGAGAAATTGTCGAGCGCTCAGCGGTACCAGTCCAGTTTGGAGGAGGGGTCCGTGACCCACAACGTGCGGAGTATCTCCTCGGTCAGGGTATCGAGCGCGTCGTGATCGGCACACTTTCCGTAGAGGACCCGGATGCAGTGCGTCGTTTGGCTGAGCGGTTCCCGGGACGCGTGGTTGTCGGCCTTGATCACAAGACCAGCAATGCCTCTGGCCACACCAGCCGGGTCGTTGCCGTCAGGGGGTGGGAGTCTTCAGGTGAGGTTGAGCTTGACCTCGCACTTTCAAACCTCGAAGGAGCCCCGTTTGCCGGTGCTGTAATCACCGACATCTCCCGGGATGGAACACTTCTTGGGCCAGATACTGGCGGATATTCCCACGTGCTTTCGGTGACTGCGATCCCAGCCATCGCATCAGGTGGAGTTGGAACGCTCGCAGATCTCAAGGCGCTTCGAGATATTGATGTCTCGGGTCGCTCGCTTGCAGGCGTGATTATTGGACGCGCCCTTCTTGCTGGGGCTTTCAGCGTCTCAGAGGCGGTGATTGCGTGCGCACCGTGAGAGTCATTCCGTGCCTCGACGTCGACAACGGAAGAGTTGTCAAAGGTGTGAATTTCGTCGGCCTCAAAGACGCTGGGGACCCCGTCGAACTCGCCAGGCGTTACGACGCCGAGGGAGCCGATGAGATCATATTTCTTGACATCACCGCATCGTCAGATGATCGCGAGACGATGGTCGATGTGGTTGCTCGTACCGCGGATGAAGTCTTTATCCCTCTCACCGTTGGAGGAGGGGTTCGCAGCGTGGATGATGCACGAGCGTTGTTGCGCGCCGGCGCGGACAAGGTGGCGGTCAACTCCGCGGCAATTGCTCGACCGAACCTCGTGAACGAGATTGCTATGACCTTTGGGTCACAGTGCGTCGTCGTCGCGATCGATGCAAGGCAGGTCGAAGGGGAAGAGCGCTGGGAGATCTATACCCATGGCGGTCGCCGACCGACCGGGACCGACGCTCTCGAGTGGGCTGTCGAGGTAGAGAGCCGTGGCGCAGGCGAGATCCTTCTGACCTCTATGGATCGCGATGGGACTGAGTCAGGCTATGACCTGGCGCTTCTCAAGGCGGTGCACGATGCGACACAGATTCCAACGATCGCCTCTGGCGGCGTGGGAACGCTTGAGCACCTTCTTGAAGGAGCCCGCTCGGGTGCAGACGCAGTGCTCGCGGCGTCGATCTTTCATTTCGGGAAATATCGGATCAGCGAGGCGAAAGCAGTACTTCTTGAAGGCGGAGTGGTTGTGCGCCCCCTCGCGCACACCTCTGACTAGCGAGATCGCATGGGCGGGCGCCAGCCTTACGCGAAAGTGTTCGCTCTCCTTGCCGGGAAATGGACACCCTCTATTTCGTCTCCCCGATTCTCAGAGCGTCCTCGGGCATTCGGAGACCGAAGACCTCAGGCAGGCTTCGCGCGCTGTGGTTCGTGCGTCGACGCCCTCTCCGGCACTACCCGCCAACACCGTTCCTGAACGTCAACCGCTGTCAGGGCGAAACTCCTATCCGGCGTCTTCGAACCTCTGATCACCCTGAAGATGCCGTAGAAACTGATTCCGAACCATTGGCCCAGGCCTCCCATGAGGCTCCAAAGCGGGAACTCCGTGAGTACAAGTACATCTTGTTGATCGCGCGCTCATGAGGAAAAGAAGTCCCTCATATTGTTATGGATTTGACCAGCTGTTCCAAAGTGTCGATGAGCGAGGCGGAGCACGAAGGCATTAGCGTGAACAGAATGAGTGAGCAGAATCTGAAGGTTACCGACGTTCCAAAGGCAGTTCTTGAACAGGATCGACAGCCGGTCACGATGCTGAATGACCGGGTTCTGGTGCATCTGCCCGCAAGTGAGGGTGAGCGCCGATCACGGGCGGGAATCCTGATTCCGGCGACTGCCGAGGTCGCCAAGCGTCTTAGTTGGTCTGAAGTTGCTGCGGTCGGACCGCACGTGCGTACGATCAAGGTCGGCGATACCGTGCTGTTTGACCCAGAGGAGTGTTTTGAGGTCGAAGTCCACGGGGAGCAATATCTGATTCTCCGCGAGCGTGATCTTCACGCGGTTGCCTCCTCACGGCTTGATTCTGGAACCGGGCTCTATCTATGACGCAATCGGCAGTTCCCCCGGCGCGCCCTGGGCGGCCAGTAGCTGCCACCGAGGCACAGCTCAACAGCGTTCGCTTCGGTCCGGATGGCCTTGTCGTAGCCATCGTGCAAGAACATCTCACAAACGAGGTACTGATGGTCGCCTATATGGACCAAGAGGCGCTTCGCAGGACCTGCGAGACCGGTCGTACCTGGTTCTATTCACGCTCTCGCAAGGAGTACTGGCAAAAGGGAGAGACCTCAGGAGACCGTCAATACGTTGAACAGATCTCCTATGACTGTGATGGCGATGCACTTCTCGTGGTGGTTACCCAGGAGGGGAAGGGAGCCTGTCACACGGGAAACCATTCGTGTTTCTTCCGTCGTTTTGGTGAGGAGTAGTCGGTGATTGCTCCGGATTTCGAACGATTTGTGAAACTCGCCTCTGATTACTCGGTAATCCCGGTTTACGAGGAGCTCCTTGCGGATTCCCTGACACCCATTGGTGCCTTTCGCTCACTTGTTGACGACGGTGATGGATTTTTGCTCGAATCGGTCGAGCACGTCGAACAGTTCAGCCGTTACTCGTTCGTCGGACGTCATCCGGTGACGACCTTCAAGGTCAGCGGAGATGAACTCAGTATCGTGACCGGCGCGTTGCCGTCCGGGATCCCGCAATCATCTGGAGTGCTCGCGGCGCTTGAGGAGTTACTTGTTCGCTACCGATCCCCATCGATCAGCGACCTTCCACCGTTCCATGGCGGAATCGTCGGCTACCTCGGCTATGACGTCGTTCGCGAGATCGAACGTCTTGGACAGGCTCCGAGAGACGACCTCGGTCTTCCCGACGCGTTGTGTTCAGTGGTTGGTGAGGTTGTGGCCTTTGACCATCACAAAGGTAGAGTCACTCTGATCGATAACGTGGTGCTCGACGAGGTCCACGCACCGAGTTCACGCGATATTGGAGATCTGCGCGAAGCTTACGATCGCGCCGTTTCTTGTATCGAGCGCATGCGCCATGACCTTGAAAAGCCGGTTCGCGAATCTCTTTCGTCGCCTCCGTCTCGCACAGAACAACTCGATCCTTCAGCTGTGCACCGAGTTGTCTCCTCGGAGGCATATCAGCAGAGTGTCGCTGCTGCAAAGGAGTACATCCTTGCCGGTGACGCCTTTCAGATCGTGCTCTCCCAGCGTTTTGATCTTGACCTTGGAGTCGAACCGTTCGAGGTCTACCGGGTGCTGCGCCAGGTGAATCCGA
>DATLTI010000148.1:0-9046 GCA_035533675.1 Acidimicrobiales bacterium
TTCTTGTTTCCATTGAGCCATTACCGAGAGCGTGCGCATGTTGTGCAGCCGGTCGGCAAGCTTGATCACGAGAACACGCCAGTCCTTTGCCATTGCAACGAGCATCTTGCGCACGGTCGCTGCCTGCTGCGCCTCTTTCGAGGAAAAGCTCAATCGGTCAATCTTGGTAACGCCGTCGACGATTGCCGCAACTGTCGGGCCAAAGTCGCGAGAGATCTCCTCGAGGGTGATGTCGGTGTCTTCGACGACATCGTGCAACAACGCCGAGGCAACGCTGATCTCGTCGAGTCCCAGTTCTGCAACGATCTCTGCAACAGCAATCGAGTGGGCCACGTAAGGATCGCCGGTGAGTCTTGTCTGACCCTTGTGCGCCTGTTCGGCAAGCGCCACAGCCCTCGTGACAATCTCGTGGTCACTGTCAGGGTGATAGACCGCGACCGCTTCGATCAGGCCCGAAATGTCAATTTTTCCAGACACGACGGAGCCAGTCACATCCTCGGCTGCCGACGGGGCAACCAGCGGGTCAATGGCCATAGACAAGGATACCGTCACCTTGTGTGTATCGATGAGCCATGGAGGGTTGCCCCTCAGGAACGAACTAATCCGACAGCCCCATTAGGCTCGGTGCCAACATTTCACTCGCCCCAGCAAGAGAGTTCCCCTGATGACCTATTTCGACGCGGGTGAGCCAACCAAAGAGAACCCACCGCGCGCGTCGCTCCGGCCGGCCCTCGTCGTGATCGCCATTGTTGCCCTCATCATGCTCGGTGGGGGCCTCCTCGCGATCTTGTCGAGTAGAGGTGCAAGAACCCTCAACGCAACCACAAGAACCGGGACGTTGCCTTCGCGTCTCATTATCGAGGGGGTTCATCTTGGTCCAGCGCGCGCGTTCCTTCAGAGAACCGAGCACAACGCGCTGATCCCTGAAGACATCATTTCGTCGCTCTATCTTCCGACTGATGTCCATCTCACTGAGGTGATCAATCTCGATAATGGAAATGGTCCTTTTGATCGACAGATCAACCTCGCCAGCGCTGGGTCCCAGACTCAGTTCGTCAAGGCCTATACGACGCTTCTCAACCAATACGGCTGGAAACAATCGGGTATCGAATCTGTCGCTGGACCCGTTGGGACCAAAGGCACTGAACTGCTCTCACAACATCCATCTCATGACGGTTACAACTGGGAGGTCGGAGTCACCATCACCATGAATGCCCAAGTCGCTCAGCCGACACGCATTGCCATGCGACTCCTTCAGGTGCCAGAGGGGAATTAGGCAATCGTCACCAGTCGAGCTGCGCTCACGCGCCCTCTGACCACATGGCTAGCCAGCCGCGGCGCGTCGATCGTCAAGATGTGGCCGTCGATATCCGGTCAGCACGTAAGACCAGACAAACAGCACTGTCGGGTAGATCAGATAGCCAAACCGGGTCGCGGGCGCTAAGACGGTAGCGACGCAGAGTGCGAATGCTGAGAGCCGCGCCACGCCCGCGGCATCTTTCGGGCGGTGAAGCACAAGCGTAAAAACCACGATCGCCAGACCGACCACCGCGAGCAACAGAGTGACCAGCCGACGAGCATGAGGAAAGGCCGAAACGAGGAACTGTCCGAGCAGTGGACTCGCGGCTGGGGATCTGACCTTTGTCAATCCGAGCGGAAAACGGACGACGTTTTCGAAAAATGCGTGAACGTTTCCATAGAGACCAAAGAGCACGACCGGAATCACGAATGACAGACCGAGCAGGTACGAGCGCGCAAGGGTGGAGTCTTCCTCGCGGTCTGAGATGAGCAGGGCGACGAGCGCTATCGGCCATGCGGTGAATTTCAATGAGCACGCCAAGGCCGCGAGGATTCCCGAAGCAAAGCCCTGGCGTCGCTGCAAGAGCACAAGCGAGAGCAGCACCAAAGCGATGACCGGGAGATCGTCCCCACCGGTCACCATCGGCAACGCGCCGACCGGAAGGGCCACAAAAAACTGGGTAGCTCGGATCTTTCTCTCCGGCGGTGCTCTCGTCAGGGAAAGCGCAACGAAAAACGCCGCAAGTGCCACGAGTGCGAAAAGCACTCTGGCATCGCCGATCTCAGGCGGTACCGAGGTCGCGTTCAAGAGGCCAAAAACTGCCATTCCCGGCAGATAGGGAAAGAACGAGAGCTGATCCACGTTATGTGCATCGTTTGCCGGAGAGACTCCGACAGTGCTCGGGTGCACAAGATAGGGACTCTGGCCGAGAGCGATTCGATCTCCTGCACGTTCGATCACCGCAACCTCTGGCTGGGCATGTGCATTCTGGGTAGCGGTCGCGCGCCAACTCAGTTCAGAGAGTAAAGGGACGAGAACCGCGGCAATTCCGAGCATCACCAGGACCGACAGACGCGCTCGGCGCAAGAATGTCATTGAAAATGAATGGCGGCGGTGCACGAGATAGAGCACGACCGTGACCGCTGCAGCTCCGAGGTAGGGCACCAACGCGAGCGTTCCCCACTCGCGATAATCAGCGGTCCCCGCGTAGACGATGTTGAGACCCGCGAAAAGTGCGGCAAGGGTGTAGACGATCAGATCCTGAATGAGATTGGGAAGGCCGCAGATCCCTCGCCAGAGCGACACTGCCATATCTTGCACGTCGTCATGCTAGCCAGCGGCCAGTCGGCCACTATGTTCGGACGAAACTAATTTTCGCGAAGCTCTCTTTAGCCTGAAAGCACCGAAATACCCCGGTGAGCTTTCGAAGTGGTGAATTCGACCACCGGTTTGTATCGCCGACGCGGTTTCGTGAGCTCTCCGTGAATCTGGGCGTGGCTCAATAGAACGTTCCGTTCTTCTTTGGACTGTGAGCGCCTCGGCCGTTGCGGGCCGCCCGTGATGATCGTTGTCAGGTTCGAAGTGGCAACGCACGCAGACGATCAAAACACGACAACCATTCAGTCACCCAGGGCCAGTGTGTCGGCAGGTGAAGTTGTGCGCGACGCGACCTCGTGGTGAGACGTCCGGGCACCGAGATGAACCTTGCCCGGATGGTCTTTGTCACCACGGGACCGGTAATCTCAAGACCGAGGGAGCAGACCCAGCGCACCATGTTGTGAGCGATGCTTGCGAGCACCACCCAGGCTGCGTTGGCATTGAACTGTCCAGAGGGACAGTGCGAGAGTCCCGCCCCCTCTTTCAAATCCCGTATCGCGAGCTCGACGACCGCGTGGCGACGGTGATCTTCATCAAGAGCAACAGCTGTTCCCTCCCGGTCGGTGATGAACGCGTGGTATCGCCACGAGGGAAACAGCTCCGCCTGTCTGCCGACAAGCCTCGTGCGGCGAACGACAAGTCGGTGGTTATCTCCATAGGAACATTCGCCCACCTCTGCTTCGCCGCCAAGGGTGTAGTCGATCGGGATCCAGGCTTGCTCACCGATTGTTTCGATGGCCTCCACCACGGCCTTGTCCTGGCGCACGGTGATTGAATAACGTACGCGGTGATCCCGACAGGCCTTGACCACGTATTTGGAATAGAACCCTGAATCGGCCCGCAGCGTCAAGGGACCAGATGCACCAGACCTTCGCACCCGGCCGATCAGCTCGCGGACAAAACGCTGTGCGCCTCTCCCGGTGTGGGCTGAGCCCTTGCGATGACGGATATGGAGCACCTCACCGGTGTCCGCTCTTGTCGCGACGAGTGGGTGTTGACCAAGCACCTTGGTGTAGCCGTAAGCCGATCCCTGCTTCTGTTTGCCATACACCTCACACACGGTGGAATCGATGTCGATCGTCATCGGAGTGTCTCTCGGTCCGGCACCAAATGACCATGCGCGTCCGAGGAGTGTCTCGCCAAGCGCATCAAGCTGTCGGATATGACCAAAGGTGAACGCACGCAAGAAGGTGCCGAGTGTCGACGGTGCCATCACGCCGTGACCAAGGACCCGTCCTGTCGCCCCCGAACGCAACACGTCACAGTCGTCGATGCACTCGGCTCCAGCAACCATTGCATGGATCAACGTGAGCACCTTGCGCCCGGGAGTCGCATGACCGGGCACATCGCCGAGATCGATCAGCTCATTGGCGAGTTCATAGGTGCCGAGTTTTGTTGACAGGGTGGCCATGAGGGCAAGACCGGCGCCTGCGACGGCGCGATCGTCATCAAAGACCACCTTCAAGCGTGCTGGATTGTAAGATCGTGTCTGCACCGGAATGATGCCTTTCTGTTGTTGGTTGATGTTTGCTTTGGACAGCTACATCCTCCCAACACAGGGGGCATTTTCCGCGTATGGTCGCAATTAAAAGTGACGCTCTACCGGAGCATTTCGGTGGATGCAGGTTTAGAACGCGAAACACCCCTGGCCCAAAAGGGCCAGGGGTGTTCATCATCAGATACGCGCGATGCGCGTCGAATCAGCGATTTGGCTGAGGGGTAAAGCGAAGATAAGGCTTGATCGTTGTGAAGCCCTTGGGGAACTTCGCCTTCGCCTCTTCGTCACTCAGTCCAACACCGACGATGACGTCATCGCCGTCGTTCCAGTTCACCGGCGTCGCAACCGAGTATTGGGAGGAAAGCTGAAGTGAGTCGAGCACGCGCAAGATCTCGAGGAAATTACGTCCGGTGCTGGCAGGATAGGTAATCGTCAGCTTGATCTTCTTGTCGGGACCGATGATGAATACCGATCGCACCGTCATCGTGTCACTCGCGTTCGGGTGGATCATCCCGTACAGGTTGGCCACCTTTGCTTCCTTGTCGCCAATCAGTGGGAAGTTCAGCTCATGGCCCGTAGCGTCCTTGATGTCGCTCGCCCAGTTGCCGTGTGAATCGACCGGGTCGACCGAAAGGCCAATGACCTTGGTGTTTCGCTTGTCAAACTCACCTTTGAGTCGGGCAACCTCACCGAGCTCAGTGGTGCATACCGGGGTGAAATCCTTTGGATGCGAAAAGATCACGCCCCAGCCGTCGCCGAGGTACTCATACAGGTTGATCGTTCCCTGGGTCGTCTCGGCCGTGAAATCCGGGGCCGCATCGCCAAGTTGCAGTGCCATAGTGCTCTCCTCTTGATAGACCATTCGAGTGTCGCCAAGTATACCGAGGGCCCGGTCGATTGTCGACCTGCGGAGTCGGATTTAAAACGACAGGAAATTATGCGGTGAAACTGCGCTCTTGACCATCAAAATCCTCACTAGATTCTGCTTGCCACGATCACCCGGCGCGCGGCCCCAACTCCGCTCGATATCTCCTCCGAGCGGTCGACAACGGACCGAAAGGGAGCCAAATGTTTGCGACAACTGTCCAGCTGCCGGGGATCTTCGCCAGCCTCGGGCCGACGCTCGATCACTATGGGTATCTCGCAGTTGGAGGGTTCATCTTTCTCGAAGACTTTGGAGTTCCCGTTCCAGGAGAGACAATCCTTCTCGCAGCCGCCATCTATGCAGGTGCAGGAGTGCTCAACCCGGTGCTGGTCGGGATCATCGCAGTCTTCGCTGCAATCATCGGAGACAACGTTGGTTTTGGAATAGGCCATATCGCAGAGCGCAAGGTGATCCTGAGGTATGGCCGATTCGTTTTCATCACCCCCGACCGCCTTGTTCGCGCCGAGAACTTTTTTGAACACCACGGTGGCAAGGTGATCATCGTCGCCCGGTTTGTCGAGGGGCTTCGCCAGGCAAACGGGATCATCGCCGGTCTGACCGGCATGCGCTGGCTCCGCTTTCTCATGTTCAACTCGATCGGTGCCGTACTGTGGGTCGGATGCTGGCTGACCATCGGCGTCGCGGCTGGCGATCACATCGCCACGATCTATCGCGAGATCACGCGTTACTCACTGGTCGCTGCTGGTCTGGCCGTGATTGGCTTGATCGCCTATATCCTTGTACATCGAACGAAGCGAAAGCGCGCACATCTCGCAACATCAGCGCGCCAGGACAGACCCGCCGACAATTGAGCATTTCGAACTAGCGTGAGTCCAATGTCTGATGCAACAACAGAGACCGACGCGACAGCGGGGTCGTCTTCAACATCTGCTGAGTCAATTTCGTCAGGTTCGACGGGTTCAAATTTTCTCTCGCGCAACCTTTTGCCCCTGACGCGCGCCGACCGGTTGGTAGTTGCACTTTTCGTCGTCTTGCCACTTTTGATCTATGGCATTCCTGCACTGGCCGGACACCTCATCGTGCCAGGCGATGATCTCAATCAGAATCTTCCGCTCCGTATCCTCTCTGGCACCTTTTATCGCGCGGGACTCATGCCAGCATGGAACCCGCTGATGTGGTCCGGCACACCACTGCTCGGTGGATGGAACGCCGGATCGATCTTCCCGGGAACGCTCCTTTTCGCGTTCCTGCCGGTCTCTGCCGCATGGACGATCAATCTCGCCTTCGCACCAGCGGCCGCCGCGACCGGAGTGTATTTCCTCCTGCGACGCTTTCGCGTCAGCGAGCCAGCCGCGGGATTTGGAGGGCTGGTCTTTGCCTACACCGGCTTCATGGCTGGCCAGATCGTTCACATCGGTCTCATTCAGGGCACCGCGTTCACTCCATGGATGCTGCTCAGCTTCGATGTATTGTTCCGCGGCACTCGATCTGACAAGACGCTCCCGTTCAGTCTGCGATCTCTGGTTTCCTCACATTCACTCCTGTGGATTGTGGTTCTTGCCACCGCGATATCTGGCACGGTGCTCGCGGGCGACCCCCGTGCCATCTCGAGCGCGCTCGTCGCGGGAATCATCTATCTCGTCGCTCTCTTTTTGAGAAAAGGCGCTATGCGTCTGACCGGGTCGCTCCTCGTGGCGATTGCAACGCTGCTCGGGGCGCTTCTCTCAGCCCCTCAGCTCCTACCCGGACTCTCGTTCCTGCACGCCTCACAACGCGGGACAACTGCACTGGGTTTCTTTGGTGCAGGTTCAATTCCAAAGCGCGAGTTTTTCACCCTCTTGTTCCTGCCCTTTTCTCTCGGTGGAAACGGAAACTTCGGTATCCCGGTATTCAACGGCACCTTCAACCTGCCAGAGCTGACCATTAGTGCTGGTGTTCTCGCGCTCGTTGCGGTCTTCGCCCTGATCCCCGAGACCATCGAGCAATTCACCCGCAGGTTCTCGATACGTCCCAATACGAACAACAATGACCCTCGCCGTCAACTTGGCATCTGGTACGCATTTGCAATCATCGGCGGCGTGCTCGCGATGGGTACCACCCTCCCTACCGGAAAACTCCTGGTTCATCTCCCCTTCTATGGCAACGAACGACTACAGAACCGCAACATTGTTCTGGTCGATCTCGCCCTTGCGGTCTTTGTCGGCATCTTCCTCGATCGAATCGTCGAGAGACTCAGAACTGACAGAGCGGTCAAAGAGCAGCTGTTTGCGAATCGTGCGCGCCTCGCGGCGCTGGTACCTGTGTTGGTTGCACTCGGATTCATCGCTGACGAGCTGGCCGATCCGGTCGGGTTCCAAAGGGCACTCGGGGTTCTCACGATCAACCCCCACCTCAACTCCGTGCTACTCGGCTATCTCGTCCCGAGCGCGGTGATCGTCGTCGCCATCGGGGTTTTCATCGCGTTCAATCACCGATTGAGCACGAAACTCACACGGATGGCAATCGTTCTCATCGCGCTCATTGACGTCGGATTCTTCATTTCAAACAGCTCCTTCACGAGCGCGCCCACCTCACTGTTTCGCCCGTCGACGCCCTATTCAATCCAGCTGCGTCACATGCTCGGCGGACAGGGTCGATTTGCATTCTTCGATCCCTATTACCAGATCACCGGTCCACTGCCCGAGTTCGTAGAAGAGGTCGGTCTTCCCGATCTCAACGTCTTGCAGGACAACCCGAGCATCCAGGGATACGGCTCGATCGTGAACGGGGTCTACCAGCGCGTCACCGGTTCACATCTGCTAAACAACCTCACCTCCACGATCTTGCCCGGTGCGACGGTCAACACACTTGACCTTCGTATCCTGCTCACACCTTCGAGCTATCTCGAACACACGATCCGCACCGGTCAGGTAACCCCACTGCCTTCAAGCATGCAACACCTCGCCTATGGCATTCCGCTCATGGACAACGGTCCGTGGAGGATGAGCCCCGGTGGAACCACAACCTTTCAGCTCAGCAGGCCCCGACGCGTTCGCCGCGTCACCTTCACGTTTTCGCCGACCATGCTCTCTGGAGGACCAGTTGAGGTGACAGCGCTCAATGGCGCAAAGGTCATCGAACAAAGGGTAATGATCGCGACCAAGACCGAGGAGTTCGTCAAGCTCAATGCGGCGATCCCTATCACCACCATTGTCTGTTCAAACACCGGGAGGGTGCCTGTCGAGCTCCTCTCCACCGTTGCCACCACCGAGAACCCCGGACAGCGTTTCGTGCTGAATGGACTGCTCGAGGGCTTCTTGCCGAGTGGACACTGGGTGTTCGCTGGAAACCTCGGTCCACTGAGTGTTTTCAAGAACACCCAGATCCACGGTCTCGCCTGGCTCCAACCGACAAGCACCCGTACGCCGAACACCAAGGCAGCGACCTCTGGACGGGTGAACGTGACAAGAGGTGCGGTGACCTCAGCCCAGGTGATGCGGGTGTACACCCAGAGCGCCGCCATCCTCGTACGCGCGGAGGCCTACAGCTCAGGCTGGAGTGTCGACATCGCGCCGATCGGAGGCGGGCCAAGCACCCATCAGGTCGTGCGCCGCTTCGGTCTCGTTCAGCAGGTGACCCTTCCTGCTGGGAACTCGATCGTCACCTGGCACTATCGCCCTCACGCGCTCTTACAGGGTCTCTATCTGGGTGGCCTCGGGGTCCTCATCTGGATCGGGGCGGTCGCGACGATCTTCGCGCGAAAACGCAGATTGCGAGAAATTGTCGTGGAGCAATAAGCAGGGCCGGTTCAGGCCTGTGCATGCTCGCGCAGACTCCCGATTTTCAATATGGCTCGTCGCGACTCGTGTACGACCGATAGCGTATGGCTGCACCTCCGATTCTTGTTGAATCCCCTGTGACAAAGGAAACTCCGATGCAAGCGCACGAGATCACCGACGTCGAGGACCTTGCCCGGCAGCTGCGTGTCGATATCATCCGCTCGTCC
>DATLTI010000149.1:0-3915 GCA_035533675.1 Acidimicrobiales bacterium
CAAGGACTCGCGTGAGCACTTCGAGATGCGCATTCACAAGCGTCTCGTGGACATCATTGACCACACCCCAAAGACAGTGGATTCGCTTCAGCGGATCGACCTTCCAGCGGGTGTGGATATCGAGATCAAGATCCAGTCTGCTTAGTCTGGAGGCGGACCAGCTCCCAGGACCGGGGGTTTTGTCCGTGCTATAGTTTTGCCCCTGTCCAATGGACAGAACATGATCAGCACGACGTCCGGGCGTGCCCCAGTTTTTGGGGGACCACTCGGCCAACGCACGTGCGCTCCGCCCGGACTTTCCGAGCGGAGCGTAGCTATGAGTACGGGACATGTGGTTCCCACAACGGTTCCATGACCTGCTGCCTGATTTGGGCTGGTCACACCCGAAGAGATCGTTCGATTACGAAAGAGACGAGCACACGATGGCAACCAAGGCGATCGTCGGCGAGAAGGTCGGCATGACCCAGGTCTTTGACGCGGAACACCGCGCCATACCGGTGACCGTGGTCAAGGTATCGCCGATACGCGTTGTACAGGTCAAGACCCCAGAGCGTGAGGGATACTCCGCGCTTCAGGTGACCTACGGCGTGCGTCGGGCCTCAAAACTGACAAAGGCGGCCCAGGGGCACTTTGCTGCCAACTCCGTCGAGCCCGGTCAGCGCCTGATCGAGCTTCGCGTCGATGACACGAGTGAGTACACCGTTGGTCAGGAGATCGACGCTGGGCTGTTGGAGGCCGGAGAGCTTGTCGATGTCACCGCTATCTCCAAGGGCAAGGGCTTTGCCGGTGGAATGAAGCGACACAACTTTTCTGGACAGGGCGCCTCGCACGGTAACCACAAGCACCACCGCGCACCTGGTTCGATCGGTGCCTGCGCCACACCGGCACGTGTCTTCAAGGGCACAAAGATGGCCGGTCACATGGGACACGAGCGCGTAACAACACTCAACCTTGAGGTCGTAAGCGCAGATCCCGAGCGCGAGATCATCCTCGTCAAGGGGGCCGTTCCTGGTCCTCGCGGGGGACTTGTTGTGATTCGCGGCGCGATCAAGGGAGGCAAGTAATGACCACGACAGAGACAGTGATTGCTCCTGTCGAGCTCGAGCGTCGTTCGCTTGCTGGCAAGGTGCTCAACAAGGTCACGCTAGACCCGGCGATCTTTTCCATCGCGGTCAATGTTCCTCTCGTGCATCAGGTCGTGACGGCGTACCTCGCGGGAATCCGCGCCGGCACCCAGAGCACGAAAACCCGCTCCGAGGTTGCTGGTGGAGGCGCAAAGCCGTATCGCCAGAAGGGCACGGGTAACGCCCGTCAGGGAACGATCAGTGCTCCTCACTACACCGGTGGTGGAATTGCACTTGGACCAAAGCCCCGCTCGTATGAGCAAAAGACGCCTCGCAAGATGATCCAGCAGGCGCTTCGCTGCGTGCTCTCTGACCACGCGAGAAATGGTTCGTTGCGCCTCGTCGAGTCATTTGACTTCGGTGCACCGAGGACCAAGACGGCGATTGCGTTGCTTGAGGTGCTCGACGCCAAGGGCAAGGTTCTCGTTGTGGTCGGTCGCGATGACAACAACGCAAAGAGGTCGTTTGCGAATCTTCCCAAGGTGTTGACCGCACACTCTGATCAGCTGACGACCTATGACGTGTTGAATGCAGATGTCGTCGTCTTTGCAGATCACACACTGCCCGGATCGAAGGAAGCGTGATGACCGAGCGCAATGTTCTTATCAAACCAGTGATTTCCGAGAAGTCCTACGCCCTCATGGATCAGGGCGCCTACGTGTTTGTGGTTGACCCACGGGCGTCGAAGGTTGAGATCCGCGAGGCAGTCGAGTCGACCTTTAGCGTCCGGGTCGAGAGCGTTAACACGCTCAACCGTAAGGGCAAGCGCAAGCGCAACCGTCGTCAAGCCACCTTTGGGCGTCGGTCCGATACCAAGCGTGCGATCGTTCGTCTCAAGGGCGAAGACCGCATCGAACTTTTTGAGAGCTAGGAGAGCGAACGATGGCAGTGCGTAAGCGCAAGCCGACCAGCGCCGGTCGCCGGTTCCAGTCGGTTTCGGACTTCTCCGAGATCACCAAGGACCGTCCCGAGCGGACGCTTGTAACCCCACTCCCCAAGACGGGTGGGCGAAACAGCTACGGTCGCAAGACCTCGCGTCACCGCGGTGGTGGCCACAAGCGCCAGTACCGCATTATCGATTTCTGGCGTAACAAGGACAACGTACCCGCAAAGGTCGCCGCGATCGAATACGACCCGAACCGCAATGCGCGTATCGCTTTGCTGCACTACCTCGATGGCGAGAAGCGCTACATCCTTGCTCCAAAGGGAGTTTTGGTCGGCGACATGCTCGAGTCGGGTCAGGGCGCGGACATCCGTCCAGGAAACGCGCTTCCGATGCGTTACATCCCCGTCGGTTCGGTGCTTCACAACGTCGAGCTTCGCCCTGGTGGCGGTGGCAAGATGGCGCGCGCCGCTGGCATGAGCGTGCAGCTCGTCGCCAAGGAGGGCGCGTACGCAACATTGCGTCTTCCTTCGACCGAAATGCGCAGGGTGCCAATTGACTGTCGCGCAACGATCGGCGAGATCGGCAATGCCGAGGCCGAACTGATCTCGATCGGTAAGGCGGGAAGAAACCGCTGGAAGGGCGTCCGACCCCAGTCGCGTGGAGTCGCCATGAATCCCGTCGATCACCCACTCGGTGGTGGAGAGGGCAAGACCTCAGGTGGTCGTCACCCGGTTTCGCCATGGGGCAAGCCCGAGGGCCGTACCCGTTCGCGCAAGAAGAAGTCCGATCAACTCATAGTCCGTCGTCGCCGCACCCGCGGCGCACGGCGCTAAGTCAGCCGAGCGAGGATCGTATGCCACGCAGTCTAAAAAAAGGTCCGTTTGTCGACGACCATCTGTTGAAGAAGGTCGATGTACTCAACGCGGCAAACGAGAAGCGCGTGATCAAGACTTGGTCGCGTCGTTCCACGATCATCCCCGACATGGTGGGTCACACCATCGCAGTTCACGATGGGCGCAAGCACGTGCCGGTGTACATCACTGAGTCAATGGTTGGACACAAGCTCGGCGAGTTTGCCCCGACCCGTACCTTCCGTTTCCACGCCGGACAAGAGCGGACCGCGAGGCGCTGATATGTCGACAAAGACCAATGAACGTCCCGGGACACGCGCCGTGCTTCGCCACTGCAACATGTCGAGCTACAAGGTGCGCGAGGTTCTCGACCTTGTACGTGGCATGGACTATGTCCGCGCTGCAGAGGTGCTCGAGTACACCGAGCGCGCCGCCGCACCTGTCGTGCTCAAGCTTCTCAAGAGTGCCGCTGCAAATGCGGAGCACAATGAGGGCCTTGATGCCTCCGAGATGTACATCGCGACCGCCTATGCGGATGAGGGTGCAACACTCAAGCGCTGGCGTCCACGCGCGCGTGGCCGTGCAACGCGTATCCGCAAGCGTTCGTGTCACATCACACTCATCCTGACAAGGATGCCCGATGAGCAGATCATTCGTCGACGGGCACGCGCTGTTGCGAATGCCGCGGAGATGCGCGCACGCCGCGTCGCAGGAGCTCGTCGTGGGCGCAACCGCACCGGAGAGACCATCAATGCGGCAGAGGCTGTTTCGGCATTTGACGATTCGCTCGTGCAACCTGGTGAGCTGACTGAGGTTTCAAGCGAGTTCGAGACGACCGAGGTACTCAGCTCCGAGGCCCCTGGCGACGAGATAGCCACTGAAACTGAATCAGAGTCCGCGGACAATGGTGTTGATGAGGTCGAGGGTGCAAGCCCAGAGGCCGCTACAGGTGAGACCTCACCTGAGGAAGAGAGCAACTGATGGGCCAGAAGGTAAACCCTTACGGGTTCCGTCTCGGGATCACGACCGACTGGAAGTCGCGTTGGTTCGAGGA
>DATLTI010000150.1:0-1108 GCA_035533675.1 Acidimicrobiales bacterium
GTTGGTCGCTTTGGGGCCAACAGCTTCGAGGCAACGATCGAAAGTGCTGCGAATAGAAATCCGAGCACGAAGAGGACAAGTATCGGTAGGTAGCTAGAAAGACTTCCCATAACGTAAAGATGTTGTAGCACGGCTCGGGGAATTTGGCACATCGAAGGCCTTCTCGGGCATTGAGGCGAGAGCGCAAGAGACAATTGGCCGGTAGTGTCATCTCGTGCCCAACGCGATCGACCAGTCCACAACTCACCCCCCTCGCCCGAGTACATATGCCTGTGATGTGCTAATCATCGGCGGGGGTCCGTCGGGTTCTGCTGCTGGTTACTGGCTCGCGCAGACCGGTCTGAATGTGCTGTGTGTAGAGAAAAAGCACTTTCCGCGCGAGAAGACCTGCGGAGACGGATTGACTCCCCGTTCAGTCCGCCAGCTCTATGAGATGGGCCTCAAGGATCAGCTCGGAGAGCACCACCGTTATGAAGGACTACGGGCGGTAGCGTTTGGCCGTGAACTGACGATGCCTTGGCCCTCGCACGCGGACTACCCGAACCATGGTTTTGTCGTAACCCGCCATGATCTTGACGAACTCGTCAGCAACCACGCCGCCAAAGCAGGTACCGTCGTCTGGCAAGGCGCCGAGGCGATCGCTCCGCTTGGCGCTGTCGCTGGATCTGGCGGACCGACCGAGGGCGCAGTCGTCATGGACAATGACTACGGTACGAAATGCGAGGTGCGCGCCAAGGTAACCATCGTCGCAGACGGTGCGAACTCGCGCTTTGGCCGGGCGCTTGGCGCGAATCGCGACCGGTCGATCCCACTCGGCATGGCGCTCCGCGGATACTTCTCCTCCCCGCGGCATGCAGACAACTACATCGAGTCACATCTCGACATCCGCGACAAAGACGGCAAGGTTGTACCGGGATACGGCTGGATCTTTCCGCTTGGCGATGGCAGGGTAAATGTCGGCATCGGGCTTCTCTCGACCTTTGATCGCTGGAAGCAGGTCAACACGACCAAGCTGATGAATTCATTCGTTGAATTTGCTCCCGCGTCTTGGTGTCTCAACGAATCGACAGCACTATCGGTACCAACGGGTGGCCGCCTACCGATGGGA
>DATLTI010000151.1:0-1124 GCA_035533675.1 Acidimicrobiales bacterium
GTGAGCAAGCAACAGGGAACCGGCCGAGTCGTCCGCAATGTTCGAATCGGACCGCGCCTGTTCCTTGTAAAGCTCCTCCCAGTCGGGCAGGGTCAGTGGTTTGGGCGCACGATGCGGTTCTCGGATCGTCGCTTGCCAAGCAGTTTCACTCCGACGAACCTCGTACACCGTTTCGTTTGCATCTACCGGGTCACGAAATCCAGCCCAATATGCAAACAACTGCTTCGACCAGATGTCGAACTCTTCGTTGAACTCGGGGCGACCCGCTGCAGGAAGTAGACCATGCAACCCCACGTGTGTGAGGGGTTTCTCGATTTGGCGGAGCAACCGCACCGCGTTTGATGCCCGAACCAAACTCTGCCTCGCTGGAGGCTCTAGTTCCCAGAGCAATAGATTCACCATTACCGAGAAACGAGCCGACCAATCAGGTTGGAAGCTCGGCACAGGCCCAGCCAGCTCGATCAGCTGCGAGGCCTTTGCGAAGCGGTATCTGAATTGAGTGCCGGATTTCTCGATCCGGACGACACCAGTGAGTGTCAGAGAGTCGAGCGTGGCCGCGACATTGACCTTGGCGTATCCGGTCTCGCTGGCGAGCTCGCCTGCAGACCATCCTCTCGGCATTTCGATCAGAAGAAGTCGAAGCAACTCAGCACGACTTCCCACACCGAAAAGCGCTCGCAACCGGAGTTGCAGAAGCGCGGCTCGGGTGAGGTCTGGGGCTGCGCTCTTGCGACTTGGCACGAACCTCCAGGGCTTGCCCTCGCCAGGCCAATTCGCCATTGGCGCCTTCGAAGCAACCGTTGCCGAGTAATCACCGAAGCGCTCAACAATCTCGTTGTCGGCTTGTTTCAGGAGGCCACGCATACGGGTGGCGGAGACAAAGCGCATGTTTGCGAGGCACCAATCAAGACTCTCGTCGCGGAGCCGGTGGTCCTCACGACCAAGCCAGGACGTGAACAGGATCAATGGCTCAAGATCAACCGCCTCGTGTTGATGCCGGCGTTCCCAACCGCTGAGCCCGAGCTCCGTCCACTGACTCCACGAGATATCCAGCGCGAATTCGCGGAGACGTCCTTTAGAGCTGACTGTCTGCATCTGGAACGCCCAACATCCGAAGAAGCGCT
>DATLTI010000152.1:0-1336 GCA_035533675.1 Acidimicrobiales bacterium
CTGATTCTTACCCACATCTTACAAACGGAGGTGAAAAGCAAGATGGACACCCTCAAGAAGGGTTTGCAAAGAGAGCCAGCCTTTCCAGATGGTTCGCCAGCCAGGAGGACCATCAGAGGAGCGTGCCAGATAGCCCCCCAGGCGAGCCACGTCCGTCCAGAAGGTGCCCAGCGTCATGGTAGCAGGCGACTGGCCACACCGCTGGGCCAACACGGCCAGCATCAGAGGCTCAATCACCTCATGAGCCGGACGCTCCGGGTCTTCCCGAGCAGAGGCACGCACCTGCAACAAGCGTACGGCCAGAGGCGACAACAGACCCAGCAAACGGATCAAGCCATCAACGGTTTGCAATTGCCGTTGCTCAATGCGACACCCGCTTTTCAGACAGTGGTGATAGTCCTCGACGAGCCAGCGATGTTTATACCAGTCCACCCGCTCCCATGCGTGTTCGAGCGTCGTGGTGGGAACAGAAGTCAGCAGAACCCATTCCAGCGGCTCCTCGCCTTCGCGAGCCTGCTCTTCCCAGACGCGAATGACCCACACGGTCAAAGGTTCCTTGCTCGCTCGCGGCTCATTGCGTGGGGGCAAGAGCGTCAGCTGCCCAAAGGCCAGCTGCAACTGGGTCCAACGCGCTTGGCGACCATGCCTGGCGGGAACCTCGAACGGACGGCTCGCCTGGCTCGGAAGGGCTCGGGCCTGTGTCAGCGAAGAGCTGATCTCGTCTTCGCACACCTCGACGCGCCGATTCTGGGCCGCTCGTACCAGAAAGTGCGTCTGGGTCGCCTGACACGCTTGAAAGAACGGGAACATATCGGCACCCCGATCTCCGACATGCACCCACATGCTTCCCGCAGAAGGCGTCCCAATGGCATGCACTTGGCGTATCCAGACATCGGTTTCGCGCTCTTCCCGCTTGAGCCGTTGATGACGTTGTTCTCCCTCGGGCGCGGGAATGCGCACAAAGGGTTCCTGGGCCATGCAACCGAGGACTTCTCGTGTCTGAGGACGCACAGCCAGCACCGTTTGGACGAAAAAACCACGTCCTCGTTCGTTGCCGATTTGTCCCACGCCGCTGATCTTGCCACGATGGGACAGATCAATGTCGGTGGTATCTTGCACCAACAGAACCACCGGAGAGGAAGTGGCTTGGTGCCTGGTCTGTTGAATATGAGGCTGCATCAAAGCAGCAAAGGTGACATCTGGCTCATCGAGCAAACGATACAACGCTTTGCTCTCTTTCCAGGTGTGCATTTGAGCGGGCAGAGAACCCAAGGGGTTCTCCGCCAGGTTGGTGGCCGCTTTGACCGCTCGTCTCGTTCGACGCCTATCGTGCAGT
>DATLTI010000153.1:0-5671 GCA_035533675.1 Acidimicrobiales bacterium
TTTGGTTCTCGCGGAATCGGTTGAGGATCAGCTCGCAAACGAGACACGCTTCGTGCTTGTGGGATCGCATCGAATCCAGGAAACTACCGGGAATGACCGGACAGCGGTGGTGTGTTTCCAGCGTTCGGATCGACCGGGGAGCCTTCATGACATTCTCGGCGCATTTTCTGCCCGTGAGGTCAACCTCACGCGGATTGAGTCTCGACCGACCAAGATGGCACTCGGTGACTACTGCTTCGTAATTGAGGTGGAGGGACACATCAGTGACCCTGATGTTGCTGATGCGCTTCGCGAGATCTACCTCGGGCTTTCGAGCATCCGTTTCCTCGGTTCGTATCCTGTCTCTCGATCAATAGCGAACGGCTCTTCAGCGGTCGAGGATGCGAATCGCCCGAATGCACAGGAATGGATCTCAGGGCTGTTGAGCCGCATCACGCGCTGATCTTCTAAGGGCGTGCTGCCAGCAGTTTTTCTGTTGGTGACGCACGCGTGAACGCGCCACTAAAAACCTCTGGTTGAATAGACGGCGGAGGGGTGGCAGAGCGGACGATTGCAACGGTCTTGAAAACCGTCGGGTGATAAGCCCCGGGGGTTCAAATCCCCCCCCCTCCGCTCGATTGCTCCAAGGGGTGGTCACCGTGCCCGGGCTCTTCCTTTGGCGTTCTTGAACGGGCGCCATCTCGCTGCTGGCAGTTTTCGTGCTCAACACCGGTCAGCTCTCTGGTTGAGCCTGAGATGTGCTCCGCGGGCGCTGTTGCTGACATCATTTTTGACCTTCGATCTGCAAAACTTGGCGACGATATGAAAAACCGCTCCGCGCGTCGTGATCGTCGCGGGCCCAGGTCCTCGTTCGAAGATCTCCAAGAGACCGAGCCAGAGGGCGGTCCTCGTCATCTGCGCCGGCCCGAAGGCATTGGCGACGAACATGAAGAAGAAGTTCCGGAACTTACGCGGTGGCGTTACTGGCTGCGGAGAATCGTTGCGGTTCTGTGTGTCTTGCTCGTGTTGATGACCCCTGTCTGGATCAGCCTCGGGAGCGCGCTGAGCGATCAGAGCCTTGGACCCTCGCTTGCTGCACGCGCTGCCGAATGGACGAGGAACCATGGTGGGTCTGGTTTCGTCAGATGGATAGAGAACGAGTGGTATTCGCACCATGCACCCAAAGTCGGTGGAGAGCCTCCGAAGGGAGCGATCCCCGCGCAGACAAGGATTGAGCAAATTACCGGTGGGAAGGGTATCCTGCCGACACCAAAGTCGATCACGCCCTTTGCCCTTCCGGCGGTCTCGGGTGAGGGCGACTGGCGCCCGATCGGTCGTACGGTGAATGGGATACCAACGATGTACGAGACGTTCATGCGCCCTGATCCCATTCATACGAGCGTCGTTGACGGCGTGGTCTGGATGGATACCAAGCTTTTGAATATGCGCCTCTATTCGGGTTCCTATATTCCCGGCGGCGGCCCCTACAAGTACACCGCGCCGATCTCGTCAACGGCCTCAAAATCCCTTGTTGCTGCCTTCAATGCGGGATTTCGTGAACAAGATGCCCAGGGTGGTTACTACACCGACGGTCACGTGATCCTACCGTTGCGCAACGGTGCTGCCTCATTGGTGATCTACAAGGATGGCTCCGCGAACGTCGTCAACTGGGGTCGCGACACGAAGATTAACAAGAACGTAGAGTCGGTCAGACAGAACCTGAATCTGTTGGTCGATCACGGCAGGTCCGTTACGGGACTCAACCCGAATGACACCTCGCAATGGGGATTCACGCTTGGGAACCAGGTCTACGTCTGGCGTTCGGGAATCGGGATCACCAAGAACGGAGCGCTTGTCTATGTCGGTGGACCGGGACTCAATATCACGACTCTCGCGAATCTTTTGGTTCGCGTGGGTGCGATCCGTGCGATGGAACTCGATATCAATGTCGCGTGGGTGAACTTCTCGTTCTTCAAGCCTTCGACTCCGCATGGCGCCGCTACAGGCACGAATGGCACGAACCTGTTACCGGGAATGGCCTATCAACCGGTGCATTATTTTGAGGGTTCGTGGTCGCGCGACTTCTTTACCGCCTCTGCTCGCTGAGCATTTCGCAAAAAGTCGGCAGATACTGCCGAATGTTGAAAGATACAGCGAACTACGATGAAACGACGTGGGCGCTAATGACGTGGTTGAGTCAGACAACGCGCTGAAAATCGTGCCCCCGACGCGGTCTTTTGGGGCTGCGCTGCTCAGCGCAACTCGTCCGCGCCAGTGGGTAAAGAACCTGCTGGTTTTTGTCGCTCCTGCTGCGGCAGGAGCACTGGGACATCCGAGCTCGGCTCTGCGCGCAGCCGCCGCCGGTTTGGTCTTCATTCTTGCCTCGTCGGGAACCTATCTCATCAACGATGCGAACGACATTGGCAACGACCGTGCTCATCCGATCAAGCGATTCCGGCCCATAGCCGCGGGAGAGATCACGATACGTTTCGCATGGGTGCTTGGCGTTACGTTGATCGGTGCCTCGGTGGTCTGTGCAGCGCTGCTTGCAGGACGCGATCTTGCGTTGTTGGTCGCAAGCTATGTCATCTTGACGACGGCGTATTCCACGTGGCTCAAGCGCGTGCCATTTCTTGAACTCGCCATCGTCGCCTCGGGATTCGTGCTTCGCGCCGTAGCGGGTGGAATTGCCGTTCACGTATCGATCTCTCCATGGTTCTTGTTGGTTACCTCTACCTGTGCACTCTTGATCGTCATCGGCAAGCGCACTGCAGAGTTGATGTTGTTAAGAGATCAGGGCCAGCTGCACCGTTCAGTGATTACCCATTACAGCGAGCAATCATTCACTGTCTTGCGGGTTCTCGTGGGTCTGGTTGCCTCGGTCGGATATGCGCTCTGGGCATTCAGCCAGGCGGCGCGTTTTGACGCGTTGCATGCATCGGGTGACAACGTGTATTTCAAGCTCTCGATCATTCCCTTTGTTGCGTGTCTCGTTGTGCTTGAACTCGCGTTGAGAAAGGGAGAGGGTGGAGAGCCAGAGGAGCTCGCATTGAAAAACCATCTTCTGCAACTGCTTGGAATCTGTTGCGTTGGTCTTGTCGTTGCGGGTATCTATCTGTGACCTCCAATCAGTCGGACATCTTTGTTGGCTGGGGCCGTAGCAATGGTACGGGAGCGAGACACCTTCGGCCGCTCAACATGAGAGAGGTTGATGCTCTCGTCGAAGAATCGTCGATGTGCATTGCCCGCGGGCTCGGTCGCGCCTACGGAGATGCAGCCCAGTGCGCCGGCGGTACGGTGATCGACTGCACGGGACTCTCTGAGATTCTTGCATTTGACGTCACTCACGGCGTGATCCGTGTTGAGGCAGGGTGCTCGCTCGATCAACTGTCGCGCTACAGCGTCTCGCGCGGATGGTTCGTTCCCGTTACCCCCGGTACTGCATTTGTGACCATTGGAGGCGCGGTCGCAGCGGATGTGCATGGCAAGAATCACCACCGCGAAGGATCGATCGCCAGATATGTCGAGGAGATCTGCATCGCGACCCCTGAGGGCCCCCGAATCATCAGCCCCAATCAGGAGCCCGAACTCTTCTGGGCGACCTGTGGAGGAATGGGTCTCACCGGCGTGATCACCGAGGTCTCGCTTCGCCTGGTGCCCATTGCCACCTCTTCAATTTCGGTTGATACCGATCGCGCGCAAGACCTTGAGGCTTGCATGGAGATGCTTGCATCCGGTGATGAGCGTTATCGCTACAGCGTTGCCTGGATCGATGCAAGAAAGAGTGGTCGCGGACTCGGGAGAGCAATCGTGACGCGCGGCGATCATGCGGACGTTGATGACCTTGTTGGTACGCAGCGCAATATTCCACTTGCTTACAATCATGTGCAGCGCCTGAGCGTTCCATTCACGCCACCCGTCTCGGTGGTCAATGCACTGACCCTTCCAGCATTCAATTCGCTTTGGTATCACAAGGCGCCAAAACATCGCGTCAATGAGATCCAGTCGATGAACGCGTTCTTTTATCCACTTGACATGCTCGGTGACTGGAACCGCCTCTATGGGCCAAAGGGATTTACGCAATACCAGATGGTCGTTCCGTTTGGCGCGGAACAGGTTGTCCGTTACACGATCGAACGGCTCCAGGAGGCGGGGTCCCCATCGACACTTGCGGTGCTCAAGCGTTTTGGGGAGGGCGATCTCGCCCCGCTCTCGTTTCCGATGCTGGGCTGGACCCTCGCACTTGATATTCCCCTTGGGTCCCCCTCGCTCGGAATGGCGCTCGACGACTGTGACCGTCATGTGGCAAATGCCGGTGGGCGGGTCTATCTCGCCAAGGATGGTCGCATGCGTCCCGAGCTGATGCGCGAGATGTATCCACGTCTCGATCAATTCATAGAGATCTGTCATCGAACCGATCCGCGCGGTGTCTTTGTATCTGACCTCTCGCGTCGCATCGGGCTGACCCCAATGCCTCCAACGCACAGAAAAGGGATGACTCCGTGAACGATGTCACTGGTATGCCACAGACCGCGGTCGTGATTGGTGGAGGGTCTGATATCGCGCTCGCCACGTTGCGATTGCTTGCCAAGAGACGGCTTCGACGCGTGGTACTTCTCGGTCGCAACGAAGAGGCGCTGAACGAGGCAGCAGAGCTGCTGAAGGGTGCTGGGGTCGAAGATGTCATGACGACAATTTTTGATGTGAGCGATGTTGCCCATGCCAGCGAAATTGTCGAGAAGACGGTCGCGCTGCTTGGCACCATCGACCTCGTTTTCGTCGCAGCCGGTTTTCTTGGCGACGCGAACCTTGAGGTCATCGACCCCGAGATCGTTGCCCATTCGATCGCGACAAACTTCACTGGTCCTGCAGCGGTGATGACCGCCTTTGCGCAACGACTTACCCGGCAAGGTTATGGGCGCATTGTCGTGCTCTCTTCGGTAGCGGGCGTGCGCGTTCGTAAGGCGAACTTCGTTTATGGCTCGGCCAAGGCGGGACTCGATGGATTCGCACAGGGACTCGACGATGCACTTGCGAAGACCGGCCTTTCGGTGATGATTGTGCGCCCCGGATTTGTGCATTCGAAGATGACATTCGGACTCAAGGCTGCGCCGATGGCGACGACACCCGAGGCGGTCGCCCAGGCGATCGTCCGAGGACTTGAGACCGGCGCTTCGGTGGTCTGGGCCCCGGCGTCTTTGATGTGGGTCTTCGGGGTGCTGGTCCATCTTCCGAGAAAGCTCTGGAGACTCATTCCCGGCTAGTGGGGTTTTGGCGTTCGCGGTTGCTCGGTAGGCGAAGGGCGGCCTATCCGTGGGAAACTACATGGCCCGAAGTGTCGCGTTCTCTGACATGTCGTGGAGGAGGATGAGATGACCACGCACGCTGACCTACTCGCTCGACATCGAGCGGTACTGCCGAACTGGATTGCTCTGTATTACGACGAGCCAATCGCTCTTGTTGATGGTCAGGATCGACATGTCATCGATGCCGAGGGAAATCGGTATCTCGATTTCTTTGGTGGGATTCTCACCACGAGCATCGGGTACAACATTCAAGAAATCGTCGAGGTCGCCACACGTCAGATGGCAAAGATGGTCCATACCTCGACGCTGTATCTGATCGAGTCACAGATTGAACTCGCTGAGCGGATCGCCAAGCTCTCTGGCATCAAGGACGCGAAGGTCTTTTT
>DATLTI010000154.1:0-1937 GCA_035533675.1 Acidimicrobiales bacterium
CACGTCGGGCGCGCCCGTGTCGTAGCACGCGGGCATGGAATCGAGCTCGAGCATTACCAGAGCGAAGCTGAGGCCGATCTTGTCCGTGAGATCCACAGAGCACGCGGGCGCGTTCAGGCGATTGTGATCAATGCGGGAGCGTTGACCCACTACGGATGGTCGCTCCATGATGCGCTCGCAGCTTTCGAGGGTCCGATTGTTGAACTGCATCTTTCGAATCCCGATGCACGCGAGCCGTGGCGCCATCAATCTGTCATCGCTCCGGTGGCCAATGGCACCATTGCCGGATTCGGTGGACTCGGTTATGAACTTGCAATTGAGGCCGCCGCAGAGCTTATCGGCGCGAGGTAGTTCCATCTGTGAGTGGCAATGTGTTTGACGCCAAAGCTCCGTTGCCTGCGATGGAGACAGAGTCTCGCATCGGTCGTGCGATCGCACTGTTCGAAGCATCTGGTTGCGATGCGCTATTGGTGACGAAAATGGAGAACATCGGGTATCTCACCGGGTTCTCAGGATCATCGGCGCTCTTGTTGTTGACCCGCGATGAGGCTGTGTTCACCACCGATGGCCGCTATCGGGACCAGGCATCGAGCGAGCTCGATCAGGCGGGTGTCGCTGCACAGATCATCGTCGGCAACCTCACCTCTCAACTCGAGGCGATCTCGCGAACGAGCGCCTCGGTCATGCGACTTGGGCTTGAGTCAGCTCACGTGTCGTGGTCATTTTTCACCAGACTGTCGAATGAACTCAACGTCGAACTCTTGCCAAGGTCGGGATTGATCGAATCGCTTCGTGCGATCAAGGATGCCGGAGAGGTGGCGCGAATTGAACGGGCATGCGCAATCGCCGATCTTGCGCTTGCTGGGATGAAAGAGCGCCTGCTTGAAGCGCCGAGTGAGTCTGAGTTTGCCGCCGAACTCGAGTACTCGATGCGGATGCACGGTTCATCAGCGGTTTCGTTCGAGACAATTGTCGCCTCAGGGCCGAACTCGGCTCTTCCACACATGCGACCAACCAACCGCAAGATTGCCTCCGGCGATCTTGTCGTCATCGACTTTGGAGCGATCGTCGATGGGTACCACTCGGACATGACGCGCACCTTCATGATTGGCTCGCCAAGTGCCCACCAACTGGCGCAGATCCAGGCGGTAGCGCTTGCCCAGCAGGCCGGGGTGGACGCGCTCGCACCTGGCGTGACCGGAGCCGAAGTGGATGGGACCTGTCGAAAGGTGCTTGAAGCAAGTGGATTCGGCGAATTCTTTACCCATGGCACCGGCCATGGAGTCGGACGCGAGATCCACGAGGCCCCCTCAGTTGGTGCGAGGGCGCCTGATATCCTGAGAAAAGGAATGGTCGTGACGGTTGAGCCGGGCGCGTATCTCCCCGAGTCTGGCGGAGTACGCATTGAAGACACGCTCGTAATGACTGAACATGGAGCCCGACCACTGACACTTTCAACGAAGGATTACCAGCTCTGATGGCATTTTCAACGAACGACATTAAGAACGGCATGGCACTCAACCTTCCCGATGGACTGTTTTCCGTCGTTGAGTTCCAGCACGTCAAGCCGGGCAAGGGTGGGGCATTCGTCCGAACCAAGCTGCGGAACCTGCGGACCAAAGCGGTCATCGAGAAGACCTTTCGCGCTGGTGAGTCAGTCGATCAGGCAATCATCGACAAGCGGGAGATGCAGTACCTCTACAAAGACGGCGACGGCTATGTGTTCATGGACAACGTCTCCTATGACCAGCTTTCGATTCCCGCCAAGTCACTCGGCGAGGCTCCGATGTATCTCAAAGAGGGTGACTCGGCAGTTCTTCAGCAGTTTGGCGACGAGATCGTCGATGTCGATCTTCCCGCTGCGGTTGAGCTGACCATTACCGAGACCGAACCGGGGCTTCAGGGAGACCGAGTCTCAGGAGCGCGAAAGCCCGCAA
>DATLTI010000155.1:0-4779 GCA_035533675.1 Acidimicrobiales bacterium
GATTGAAAAGTTCTACCCCGTTGTCCTCTCCGCCAGAGCTCTGAAAGGCGCGGCGCACGGTATCTGCATAGGGACCGAGGTAGTCCTCGAAGCTCGGAGCGCCCTTGTCCCATGTCGCCCAGATCGATCCGTAGTAGTTGCTCATCTGCGCAACCTCGGCAAGACCCCATTCGCTCTTGTCCAAATCGCCCTTGTAGGCGGCGTCGTAGTAGGGCACGCCAACAAGACGGCCATCAGTGTCATAGCTCCAGCCATGAAACGGGCAGGTGAAGACAAGGGTATTCCCGTCGTCATAGCGACAGACTTTCATTCCACGGTGACGACAGGTGTTCAAAAAGACGTGCAGCTGGTTCTTTCTGTCACGAACCAGAATGACCTCTTCCTCGCCCATGCGAGAGACCACGAAATCACCGGGGTTTGGAACCTGAGCCTCGTGTCCAATAAACAGCCAAGCGCGGGTGAATACCTGCTCAAGCTCCATCTTGTACAAATCTTCATTGACATAGATCTCCCGACTCACCAGTCCCCGGTCAAGGTCCACCAATGAACGCAGCGACCGGTCGCCGAATGATCGAACAAGTGAGGCCATCTGTCTCTCCTTTTCCTACGAACGAGTCAAGCTTGACGCCAACGAAATCGAGGCCTTGCGAATCTCCTCGGTCTTGGCAAAGGCATCGAGGATAAATTCACGGTCGGGCGAATAGCGCTCAAGATCATCTTCGATGTAAAGCCAACCCGCCGGTGACATCTTGTGGTAATTGCCGCGATAGAACTGGCTCACCCTTGCGTGAGAGACGGTGTTCTCATCGGGGACCTCTTCCTCGCCAAAGCCCGGAATATTCAGTTCAGGACGCCACGCGTCCGCCTCGCTTCGAAACACGTTCATCGGGTCTTCGCCGCGCTCGACCTTGTCCATCTGCTCAAGCAGCATCTCTCGAAGCGCGATCACGCAGACGTCGCTTGATCCAAGTTGCTCGCGTGATCGATCTGCGATCTCACCCTGTGCGTACCAGGCAACCATGTCCTGCGCGAGTACATAGTCGAGGACGTACGCACCGGTTTCGTCCTTGAGCGGGATGTGGACATAGGGGACCACATCCTGAGTTGGCACTTCGACTTCTGGCGGGAAGACGAAGCAGTTATAGGTGATGTGCCACGTATGCGTGTCGTCGACGGGAACTCCGAACTGATATGCACGTCGAGGCTGATGGAAGGGACCAAAGGCGAGTTGGTAGGGAAACAGGATCGGATTCGTACCGACTGTCCACGAAGAATCCTGCTCGGTCTGATCGAAATCCATCCGCGCCTTGGTCATGCCATAGGCATTTGGAATCGGGCGATACCGCTCATAGGCGCCCCTGCGCAGGCGCTCGTACTGGGTGTTCATTGCAGCGTTATAGCGGCCTGTCGGATCATCGGTCAGACGACCCTGGCGTTCAAGCGCGTACTGGAAGAGGCGGCCATGCAGATAGATCGCGTGCCCATGATCACCACGGTTCTCCATCACTTGGAGCCAGTTGCACGGCAGATCGTGGGTATAGATCTGTCGAAATCCATCCGGGCGAACGAAAAGGTCCCACTTTGGAAGCACCGGCGCTGGAAGGGGTCCGAGGTATCCCCAGACAAGTCCACCCATCTCCTTTACGGGGTAACCACCGATGTTGACGCGGTCCTTGAGCTTGGAGTTGGGTGATTCAAGGGGTGTCTCGATGCACTGACCGGTCTCGTCATAGCACCAGCCGTGATAGGGACAGCGAAGCCCCTTCTCCTCTGGGATCCCGAACACCATGTCGACCAAACGGTGACCACAGTGTCTGCCGATCAGACCAAGCCTGCCAGAGCGGTCGCGATAGAGGACAAGGTCTTCGCCGAGGATGCGGACCGACTGCACCGGGTTCTCGTCGAGCTTCGCAGTGATACCGACTGGATGCCAATAACGGCGCATCAACTCGCCGCCCGGGGTGCCCGGACCAACCTGAGTCAATTTCGCATTCTCTTCCGGCGTGATCGCCATCATCCGCTCCTTGTAGAACTCCTGAGGTGCTTAGCCTAGCGAACTTGAGATTTTGCGGTCGGGTTCAAGCAAAACGAATCAAAAGGCCTGCATATCTGCGACTTCAATGCGCAGCGCTAAATAAAAGCGATTTGATCACAACGGGAAGCGCTCCGCTTGGCTCGATGACTTTTCCGATGTCTACAAAGTCAAGAGGCGAGAGAGTCAGCCCATCAAGACAGATGAGTGACCGCTCGATTGCATATTCATTTTGCAAAAGTCGACCGATTGAGGCGCCGATGTCCTGATCGATCAACACAATGAGCGCCTCATCTCCCGAAGAGCGCAGTGCAAGGCTGAGACCACTGGCAAATGCGCTGAGACGCTCGAACGAAGGCTCTCCGCGCCAGACAAACGCGAGTGCCAGACGGTCGGAAATTTGAAGTCCATAGTCCGAGATCGCGACCTTGATCGAGATCGCCACCTCACGGGCCTCATATCGCTTGCCCGTCAGTCGATCTTCAAGCTCTGCATGAACGACGGGAACGTTGCGCATCGGTAATATCGAGCGATCGCCCACGAGCACGGTGCTCCCCGAAAGCTGGACCGAGCATTGCGAAGCACCGGCAACCGTCGCCCTGATCCCCTCACCAGGATCGACCACAGGGAGTGTTATCGCACCACTCTCAATCGCGCGACGGATCCCTAAACCGATCTGTGGGCCAAGATCACCATAAGCATTCGACTCGCGTCCGTAGATGTACTCAGATACCCCGCCCGAAAAACTCACCGCGTCTGGTTTGAAATGTCGGGGCAGCACACGCGTAAGACGGATGTCGCGCTCAAGTGTGTTGTGATGATTCATATTCGCAAGATCGACGATGACACCCACCTGCGCACCAACAAATAGATGTTCATCGCGCTTACCGAGGGTCATCCCGACGGAGACCTTCACACCGACATGGCGCGCGACTGTTGAGCTCCCGGCTGATCTGCTCAGAATCTCGCGCTCGGGGCTCATCGAGAGCTGTCTACCGCCAATCATCACGGCTGCGGTTGCGACCACGACGCCGTTATCGATCAACGCGAGTTTGGTGGTTCCTCCGCCAATATCAATATGGATGAGACGTTTCGCGTGCACCTCCGAGAACTTCACCGCCCCTGAACCAAAGGCCGCCAGCATTGCCTCAAGGTGATGACCCGCGCTCACACAGACAAACTCCCCCGATCCAGCGGCGACGACATCGGCAAGTGACCGCGCATTGTGTTGGCGCAGTGCCTCACCAGTAAGAATGACTGCCCCACTATCGATCTCACGGGGGTGAAGGCCTGCTGCTTGATAACTCTCTTCGACAAATCGCCTCACCAATTCAGTGTCGATACGTCTCCCGCGATACGGAGTGAGCACAATTTCTGATCGCCAGAGCACCTCGCGACGGACGACTTCAAATCTGCTTGAGTGATCCTGGCTCTCTCTTTTCAGATGCACTTTGGCAAACATCAGGTGATATGTAGAAGACCCAATATCAATTCCAACGGTCGTGAGATCCACGTTGTCATGCAGATAGATGAAATCCTGAATATCTGCGCTCGCGTATTCGTGATTTACGTCATGCATCTTGCAACCTCATGTAAAAGCGCAGCATGGTCGCTCTGGCTGTCTGCGCTCGCGCCATGCGTACATCAATAAGAACCTAAGTAGGTCGCGACTACGTACGGTCAAGCAGCGGAGGAATAACCGTGCCAACCGGAATCTGGAATGGTAGCTCTCCAGAGCCGATCAGCTCATTTACTGATGTCAAGAGCTGCTGTTCAATATCGATTCGCTCTCGAAACGCACGCGCGGCGGTCAGTTGACGCTCGGTTGTGCAGGCCCAGTGTCCAAGTGTCTCTCTTTCAAACAGGACATTCTCCATCGCATCGGTGACAATCGCCTCAAAAACTTTGAGCGAATCACCGGGAACGTTGTATTTTTCACGCAGAGACTCAGCGATCTTGGGAAAGTTCTCAATATAGAAACGGTCAGCTGCATAGAGGTTTGCGATGCCATCAAGCCATGACCACTCCCAGCCACGCGAATAAAGACACAGCGTCGAAATGCTGAAATAACTCCTGGTAAAGGTCTGCCACGAAGTCACATCATCTCGCGCAACGCCAAGGCCCTGGGCAAACCTCAGCCACATCTCTTCATACGCCGGATTCGTCCAACTCGGTACGACATCATTGACGACAACTCGACCCTCGACTTCGACAAGCTTTCTCAGCATTCCTTCTCGAGTCTTGGTCTCATTGGTCTTGATGAAGATTCCCGCAGTGCTGAAATACAGCGTGTCCCAATAGAGATACATGTCCTTCACCCAGCACTTCAGCGTCTCAAGCTCAAGCGTGCCGTCAACAAGCTGCTCATAGACAAGCGGTGGTGCAGCTGTTTTCCGCGCGTAATCGCTATCGAGTAGTTCGAGAAATGCGCTCGGAGCGAGCGCTGGTTGGGCAAGATCTTCGGGCCCAAAGGGAAGCTGTGACATGCGACGTGCTCCTTCGCAATGAATGGAAATTGACGGTTTGAGGTCTGTCTACCTGATGCGGGCGCGCTGTTGAAGGCGCAAGATGAACACCTGACGGATCTGTTCCTGGAGTTTTGGCGTCGTGCAATACTCCTTGATGACCCGCTCATTGAACTCAGCGTGTTCCACATCAATTCCAGCGTGTTCCTTGCGATTCAAGAGCGCCTCTTCAATGTGCGGCATTCCCCATTTCCGAAAGGTCTCTGCATCCTTGTCAATCGC
>DATLTI010000156.1:0-5281 GCA_035533675.1 Acidimicrobiales bacterium
CAGGCCTTGTAGCACTCGCTGCAAAGTCCGCAGGTGAGGTTCGAATCTGCACTCCCTGGCCAGGTGTACCAGGGGCAGCCATAGCCATCCACCCCTCCTCGCATGCAGTCCTTGGTCTTGCAGTCAAGACAGATCTGACGATCTCGGGTACGGAATCCGGCGACCGAGCCCATCGCGCCGACGGTGCCGATCACTGCCGACAGCGGGCAGATGTAACGACAGAAGGTGCGTCGTTCAAACACGAGAAAGAAGAGCAACGCGCTGGCGACGATGCCGAGCACCATGAAACTTGTCGCCCACGGGTTGCCCGGGCCAGCGATGTTGAAGTACTCCTCGATCCAGGTGAGCAGGAGAAACGTACCGACAGAGAGCAAGAAGCCATATCGCGCGATTGGCTCGGGAAGCTTGCGACCGAGTCCGAGGCGGTGCTGGGTGCGCTGCCATAGCGAGCGCCGCTGGATCCATTCCGCCAAGCCACCGAAGGGGCACATCGCACACCATGCCCGGCCGATGACGACCATCATCACGAAGACGAGGCAGAACCAGATGTACCAGGTGATTGCCGTACCGAAATTGAGCCCCGGGATGACGGTTCCAAGAAGACCTGTCAGGATCACCACCCAGAAGATGATCTGGTTCGGCACAATCAGCGCGAACTGGAATCTTCGGCTGCGCAACAGCCGGGCGATTTTCGGGTGCACGGCAATATCCCAGTTCTTGGGAGGATCGGTCATGCGAAAGTGCTCGTTGACACCCTCGCGCACGACAGGACGCAGGTGAATCGAGACGGCAACCGGGTCACGGGGTGAATGTGCCTTTGGGGAGGTAACTTCGGACTCGCTCACTCGGGCCATGAATCCCCCTTCACACCTATAGTTCATTACTCAACGTAATTCTTTTTAGCAGAGGTAATAGCTATACGTCAAGTCGTGCTCTATACTTATCGCATGGATATGACGCTCTCCAAGCGGGGCGACTACGTCGTCCGATCCGCTCTCTGTCTGGCGCGCGCCTATGCGGGCGGCGAACACTGCAAAATCCGTGAGGTCGTGGCCGAGATGGACGTTCCCCAGACCTTTGCCTCGCAGATCCTCGCAGATCTCGTCCGAGCGGGGCTGGCGACATCTCGTGCGGGAAAGTCGGGTGGATATCGCCTCGTCCGTGACCCCGAAGAGGTGAGTCTCCTTGAGGTAATCGAGGCGGGAGAGGGCCCACTGCGTTCCGAGCGCTGTGCGCTCGGCGAAGGGCCCTGTCGCTGGGAGAGCGTCTGCCCGCTGCACGAGACGTGGCAGGCTGCAACGGGAGTCCTGCGTGAGAGACTTGCAAAGACGAGCCTCGCGCAGATTGCCTCGGTCGATGAGGCGCTTGAACATGCGGACTATCCGCAACCTCTCGATTCGCACCGGCACACCACGTCCACGCTCGCGATCGAAGATTGGGTACAGGTCGAAGTTTCAGCGGCAACGGTGATGCAGCGGTTTGATCACACAGAGCCCTGGCTCGGGAGGTGCATCAAGGCGGGCTATCACGATGTCGAAGGACTCCGTCGCGGAATCGATCCGGCAAGTCTGCCGTGGGAGCCCTCTACGAATCCTGCCGTCGTCCTCACATCTTCGGATTCGAACGATGCATACGTGCGGCGTCTCATCTGGGAGGCCGGTGGATCGCGCGGCCCCTCCTCGCATTTCGAGGGATCACTGACGATCCGTGCGATTGACGACGATCGAACCGAGCTCCGCGTGAGCGGTAAATTCCGCCCCCCCGCGTTGGCGAGCGCGGCTGATCATGCAATCACCGAGAGACTCAGCCGTGCGACGTTGCGCACCGCGCTGCGTGAGATTGCCAAAGTACTTGAACAGTCGACTCATCTCGTCGCAACGACAGCGAACTGATGCACCTGCGCCGTGTTCATGTGTTCTCCGATCCCGCGAAGGCGCGTACACTCCAAGCGTGCCAAGTCCGCATCCGCGATGCTTTGTTCATCATCTTTGGATAAGCGCGACAGCCCGCCACTCAAAGATTCAAGGGTCCGCAGTGGCTCTTATCTGGCGCCGGGGAGACTCTCTTGGCGATGAACCTCGATCTTCGATGTTCATTTGAGGTTCGCGTCAAGGGCGACGGACCGGACAGATCCCGAAGATCGTCGCCACATGTTTGAACAGGTAGTCTTTCCCATCCAGCGGTGGGTCGCTTTTGTTGCCTGTTGCCGCGTGCTCGCAGATATGGAGACAACATGACACCCGAAGCCATCGTGGCGAATGCATCGATTGATGCAGGCGTTGATGGTGATGTTGAGCGCGGCGCGACCAATCCCGCGACCCTTGACGTTGCGACGGTTCGAGAGAAGACCTCGCTTGCCAGTCGCATCATCACCTCAATAGCGCTCATCGTTCCGGTGTTTGGATTGCTCAGCGCTGCGAGAGTTCTTTGGGGAGTTGACCTTCACCCACTCGATCTCTATCTGTTCGCGATCTTCTATTTCATTACCGGCCTCGGTATCACCGTCGGATATCACCGTCTCTTTACCCACAAGGCGTTCCGCGCCTCCCAACCGGTGCGGGCGATCTTCGCAATCTTGGGGGCCATGACGTTGCAGGGTCCGGTCACCCAATGGGTGACCGATCATCGCAAGCATCACGCGCGTTCTGATGCCGAGGGCGATCCGCATTCACCGAATCTCGCTGGTCCCGGGTACTTCCATCATGTCTACGGTTTTTTTCATTCACATGTGGGTTGGCTGATTTCGACCAAGGGCATGGAGCGCGGCATGCTCTATGGACGAGATCTTTTCGAGGATCCCATGATCCGTTTCATCGACCGAGCGTATTTCGCCTGGGTTGCGCTATCGATCGGCCTTCCGTATCTGATCGCATTTGCCATTACGGGAAGCAACGCAAGGGGGGTCGAGGCGTTGGTCTGGGCCGGTCTGGTGCGCATCTTCTTTTTTCAACACGCTACATTTGCGGTGAACTCTGTCTGTCACACCTGGGGCAAGAGACCATTTGTCACCGGTGATAAGAGCACGAACAATGTCATTGTCGCGGTGCTCACCTTCGGAGAGGGCTGGCACAACAACCATCACGCATTTCCGCGTTCTGCGCGACACGGTCTCAATACTGCTCAGCTCGACGTCTCATATCTCGTGATTCGGCTCTTGACCAAGTTCAGACTCGCGAGCGAAGTTCGACTTCCAACTGACCAACAACTTGCCAGAATCACGAGAACCGACGCGAGGCTGAGCTGAATCTGTTCGCCGCTACGCTTTGCGCGCCCTGACAGCGAGGTGCATCTGCGACCTTGCATTGTTGTTATGACAGCTTTGTTGGCGGCGCGTCTTTTTTGATCAGCAGACGGGCACCTGGTTCGAACTTGTGACGAGACTCGTCGCGGTCTATCCACCAGACGGACTGCTCTCCCATCACGACGAACTCCTCTGGTGCTCCTGTCGTTGAGATGCTGACGAGTGCGGTGCGCTCATCGATCCCGATCAAGATGATCTCATCGGGAGTTTTTTTCAAGATCTCCTTGACAAGCTCTGGTGAACGTCGGTCGAAGCGGTCAAAGTGAGGAATGACCGCGAGATGGTCGATCAGTCCGAGTCCTTTTGCACCGAGCTGTTCGGGATGGCGAAAGCCTCCCGCGATCGCGGTGAGTGCACAGGCGCCAGCTGAGCAGCCCCCAAGAGCGGCTCCGAGTCCCCACGCTCTGGTGATTGCCTCGGCGACAGGTGTCGATCGGAGTGTCTCGGTGAGATAGGCGGGAGACCCTCCAGAGAGATAGATCAGTCCGGCTCCCTCGATGAGCTCGGCGAGCTCGGTCGAGAGTGCGTCATTGCGCGTCATCACTGGAAGGACGATCGCCTCGACGCCAAGCGCCTCGTAGTGTCTGAGGCCGAGTTCAGTCCAGTAGCGGATGCGCTCGTCGCCCTCTTGGCCAGCAGCAGTTGGCAACATCACCACCCGTTGTGGGCGTCCATCGAGGAGATGGCGATCAACGGGTCGCATGACAGGGAGATATTCGCCACTTCCGACGAGTGCTATTGGGCCAGACATGCGCCTCACGCTAGCGGTTCTACTCGCTTTGGCTCAAAGAGCGAACGGAACAGAGACAATGCATGGGATAATGGAAGAGGACAATTTCTGTTCATTCCCAATTCGAAGATTCCCCCTTAAATGCTGATTGCCAACAACATCGAACTCGCCGCTGGCGGCCGTACCCTTATTGCTGGCGCGTCCTTCCAGATCGCGCCCGGTGACCGAATCGGTCTCGTCGGGAGAAATGGCGCGGGCAAGACCACGCTCACCAAGGTGCTCGCCGGAGAGACACTGCCTGCCTCAGGCGCAGTGCGCGCCTCTGGACCGGTTGCCTATCTTCCTCAGGATCCGCGCACCGGAGATCTCAGCATGCTCGCACGCGATCGCGTGCTCAGCGCGCGAGGGCTCGACATCGTCCGTCGCGATATGCACTCGATGGCCGAGGTGATGGCGAGCGCGGTCGGAGTTTCGCAGGAAAATGCGATGAGGAAGTATTCGCGACTCGAAGAGGACTTCGAGGCGCTCGGCGGATGGTCTGTCGAATCAGAGGCAGCCGCAATTACCTCAAGTCTCTCGCTTCCTGACCGCATTCTCTCCCAGCCACTTGGCACCCTCTCTGGTGGCCAGCGCCGCCGTGTCGAACTTGCTCGCGTCCTTTTCTCAAAGGCTCCGACACTCCTGCTCGACGAGCCGACGAACCACCTTGATGCTGATTCGATTGCATGGCTGCGTTCATTTCTCAAAGCTCACGAGGGTGGGTTCATCGTCATCAGCCACGATGCCGATCTGCTCGAAACGTGCGTGAATCGCGTCTTTCATCTCGACGCGAACCGTGCTGAGCTCGACATCTACAACGTTGGCTGGAAGATCTATCTCGAACAACAGGCCCAGGATGATCGTCGCCGAGTGCGCGAGCGACAGAACGCGGAGCGCAAGATCGTCACGTTGCAGCGCCAGGCAGACAAGATGCGGGCGACCGCCACCAAGGCAAAGGCTGCACATCAGATGGACCGTCGCGCCTCGCGTCTCGCCGAGGGACTCGACAGCGTGCGCGAGAAAGACCGCGTCGCGAAGCTGCGCTTTCCCGAACCAGCGCCATGTGGAAGAACCCCACTTGTCGCGAATTCGCTCTCAAAGCATTTTGGATCACTCGAAGTCTTTGCCGGAGTTGACCTCGCGATTGACCGCGGAAGTCGCGTCGTGATCCTTGGACTCAACGGTGCAGGAAAGACAACGCTGTTGCGCGT
>DATLTI010000157.1:0-1021 GCA_035533675.1 Acidimicrobiales bacterium
ACGAGAGGAACGAGAACGCGCCCGTCAACAGGACCAATTCCTGCTCGATGATGCGATTCGCCAGCGACTGATCACGATGACGACGGACTTCAGGAAACTCTGGAATGATCCCACTACACCGAACCGGGAGCGTAAACGGCTGCTCGCCTACATCATCGAAGATGCTACGTTGATGAAACTGCCGGCAGAAGGCATCACCAAGATCCACGTTCGTTTCAAGGGCGGCAAGACGGAAACTCTGACGACGCTCAACCCCAAGTCATCCGCACAGCAGATCAAAACACCGCCTACGATCGTCGAACTCGTCGACAAGCTTCTCGACGATCACATCTATGCCGAGATCGCCGACATCCTCAACGAGCGGGGGTTTCGTCCCGGCGGATCGGCGCGACCGGGGCGCGGCCAAACTTGCTTCACCGCGCTGCGCGTTGCCTACCTCGTCCATACTTACGCACTGCGCTCTCGGTACGACCGGCTTCGCGACCGCGGCTTGGCGACCAAAGCGGAAGCGGCAACTCGCCTCGGCGTCCACGAAGCAACGATCGTGCCTTGGGCCGAACACGGCATCATCACTAGGCACGCCTACAATGGACACGCGTACCTTTACGAGCTGCCACGTTCCATACCGGCCAAGCACTGCAGTCGCTGGGACCGGCTCTCAGATCGAGTAGCGGTCCTCAAAGCGGACAAGGAACAAGACCTTCGGATGCAATCGAAAGAGGTGTAGTGTGAAGCCAGTTACTTGGAAAACAGACAAAGGCCGTCTCCATCGAACCACAACAACTTGATGATATCGCCTCTGCGTCCTCGAAACACGAAGACGTGTCCGGAGAACGGCTGCTGTTCGAGCACGGTCTGCACCTGTGCGCTTAGGCCATCGAAGTCGGGTAAGAGAGCGTCATTGCTGACGCTCCCTCCCCTAAGAACCGGACATGAAAGTTTCCCTTCATCCGGCTCAAGCCATGTGTAAGCCCTTTGGAGTGGAGAGCCGGTCATCAGCGACAGTTTGTCGTATTTTCGA
>DATLTI010000158.1:0-2018 GCA_035533675.1 Acidimicrobiales bacterium
TTTCGAAAATCGACACCGACAAAATCTGTAGCAAAGTGTAGAGCGAAGCATGGAGGTGAAGCTCCTTCTTGACGATGGCGATGAGCACGTAGGTGGACACGGCGCACCAGATTTGCGTTTTCACCGCGTTCTCGCTCGTGCGGCCTTCTCATGGAAGGACTTGAGCGCCCCCGATGCGCGAGCGTGACCGCATCTGCAATGCGGGGGCTGGTGTTGCGAGACATGTGTAGAAAGAACTTGACTTCACATCCTTACGGAGGTACCGTCCGGCCTTTCTTATAGCGTCCTCCGTTATTTTGGCCTGATTGCTAGGCCTCGAATTTTCCTTTTGCGGACTCTTCAATCAGGTGACATAGGAGCGAAATATGAAACAGATACGATGTCTTGCAGCCTTCGCTTCTTTTGCGCTACTGGCCTCGGGCTGGTCTTCGAGCGCCCGCGCCCAAGGACCATCCGTGAAAGTGAGCGTTTTCGCCTCGGGATTAGACAATCCTCGCGGTCTGAAGTTCGGCCCGGACGGCTATCTCTATGTCGCCGAAGGCGGCTCCCCAACTGGTGTCGTGACTGAGGCTCCAGCCGGTTTAGGGGGAGATTGCTCAGCCGGAGGGACCGGTCCCGGAGATTATTATGGAAGCACAACCGGGTCGCGTATTTCGAGGATCGAGAACGGCGTTGCTACGACGTTCGTCGACAACCTGCCATCCAGCGAGGCTGGCGGCCTCGCCAGTGGCGTTGCGGATGTCGCGTTCATCGGCAATACGATGTACGCCATTTTGGCCGGCGCAGGATGTTCACACGGCGTGCCCAGCATTCCAAACGGTGTCATCCGCATAAATCCGGACCACAGTTGGACGATGATCGCCGATCTTGGTGCGTATCAGAGGACGCACCCGGTGGCAAACCCGACGGATCCGATCACCGGAGACTTCGAACCCGACGGCACGTGGTACGGCATGATCGCTCTGCGCGGTGACCTCTACGCCATCGAACCCAATCATGGCGAGATGGTCAAGATCACCACGAATGGCGAAATCACGCGCGTAATCGACATCTCGGCCTCGCTGGGCCACGTCGTACCGACGGTCGTTGGCGACCACGGTGTCTTCTATGTCGGCAACTTGGGCCGATTCGATCCTGATCAGCTCAACACCCAAGACGTGTTACAGATCACTCCGAGCCGTCAGCTCAAGGTCGTGGCTACGGGCTTGAGCAAGGTGCTGGGCTTGGCTTTTGATGGGCGCAATCGTCTGTATGTGCTGGAAACCTCGTACTCAACGAGTTCCCCAGGTCCCGTACCGGCGACGGGCCGTCTTATTCGCATACTGCCCAACGGCCAGCAGCAAGTCCTGATCGACAGCACGCTCGACGATCCCCTCTTCTTCCCCACGGGCATTACCTTTGGGCCCGACGGCGCGCTCTACATTTCGAACTTTGGTTTCGGTCCGCCGGACGGCCAGATTCTCAAGGTCGAGATCAAAGACTGATATGCCATGACCACCGTGTCGCACTACCGCCGCCGTTCCGGCTCTCGGGGTGGCGGCTGTAGTGACCAGCCCGAGTTTTTGTACCAGTTGCAGTGAGAGAGTCTACATTTCTGAGCTCCCTGCTTCGTTGCTTTCGCTCCCTCCGCAGCCTGCTGCTGGAAAACCTCGCTCTCCGTCAGCAACTCGTCGTGCTCAAACGCAAGCATTCCCGACCTCGGATCGCCCTGTTCGATAAAACCTTTTGGATTCTGCCCACAAGCTCTGGTCAGGCTGGAGGCAAGCGCTCCTCATGGTCAGCCCGCACACCGTCGTCGCCTGGCATCGAAAGGGGTTTGCGTTGTATTGGCGAGCCATTTCCAAAGCCCAGCGAGCGGTGGGTCGGAAGCGAATCTCAACCTGAATTACGAAGTTGAAGTCGGTTTCATGCAGATTTCCTGGCCGATTTTGGTCTCATGTTTGGGTTTGAGGATTCAACTTCGGCGAAGTTGGGACACCGTAAGATAAGACGTGTTCTAGCAGGGGGATGCGCTGCTG
>DATLTI010000159.1:0-2868 GCA_035533675.1 Acidimicrobiales bacterium
TCAAGATCATGACGCGTTGCCCTTCTCACGTTGCGAATTGCGATGCGGCCCTCTTCGGCACGGTGGCGAACAGCCTTGACCAGCTCTTTTCGTCGCTCTTCGGTCAGCTGAGGAAAGACGATGCGCAGTACCTGGCCATCATTTGACGGATTGACGCCAAGGTCAGAGGCCTGGATTGCCTTCTCGATCGCGGAGATCGCACCTTTGTCATAGGGATTGATCACAAGAATCCGAGCCTCTGGAACGCTAAATCCGGCAAGCTGCTGGAGTGGGACGTCCGAGCCGTAGTAATCGACGCGAATCTTCTCAACAAGTACTGGCGTCGCGCGACCGGTGCGCACCGAGGAGAATTCACCCTTGGTGTGATCGATGATCTTCGCCATCTTGTCGCGCGTGTCATCGAGGGCGACCTGAACGAATGAATCGTCGCTCATCTGATCAATGTTCCTATCTGCTCGCCGAGCAATGCGTCACGAATGTTGCCAGCGGTCATCACGTCAAAGACCAGAATCGGCAGATTGTTGTCCTTGCAAAACGTGATTGCGGTGAGATCCATAACCCGAAGATCTCCAGCGATGACCTCCATGAACGAAATCTCGTCATAGCGCGTTGCCATCGCATCGAGACGAGGGTCTGCGCTATAGACACCGTCGACTCCAGAGTGCGTGCCCTTCATGACGATCTCTGCCTCGATCTCTGCAGCACGCAACGCTGCCGGAGTATCGGTCGTAAAGAACGGTCGACCCATCCCCGAGGCAAAGACGACAACTCGACCTTTTTCAAGGTGTCTGACCGCACGTCTGCGGATATAGGGCTCACACACCTCAGACATCGCAATCGCCGACATCACCCGCGTCGGCTGGCCAAGACGTTCAAGGGCGTCCTGGAGCGCAAGCGCGTTGATCACCGTTCCGAGCATGCCCATCGTGTCCGACGTCGCACGGTCCATTCCGACACCGGCGCCGGTCTGACCGCGCCAGATGTTGCCTCCACCGATCATCACCGATACTTCGACACCAAGCTCGCTCGAGGCTTCGGCAATCTCTTTCGCGATCTGCTCGACCGTGTGTGCATCGATCGTGTCGTCAGAAGAATCTGAGGCGAACGCCTCTCCAGAGAGTTTCAACACGACGCGACCCCAGCGTGGAGTCACGCCGTTCGTTCCAGGGCGACCCGAGCCTTGGGTCACCTGACTGGCTTCGGTCACGCCCCGACGACAACCTGGGCGAAGCGGCGGATCTTGGCAGTGCCAAGCAGCTGAGTGATCGTCTTTTTATCATCACGCGCAAAGGGCTGTTCAAGCAAAACGCGCTCTTTGAACCATCCATTGAGGCGACCCTCGATGATCTTCTCGAGCTGTGCGTCTGGCTTACCCTCTTTTCTGGCAATCGCGGTGATCGTCTCTTTCTCCTGTGTGATCGCTGATTCAGGAACCTGATCCCGATCGAGGTAGTCCGGACGGGCAAACGCGATGTGTACCGCAATGTCATGTGCGAGCTCTGCAGTGCCGCCATCGAGTTCGACAAGGACGCCGTTGACGCCACGACCATTTTGTACGTGTAGGTAGCTCTCGAGCACCGCTCCTTCGGCTGCCACGAACTGCTCGTGACGACCGACCGCGATGTTCTCCTTGAGCGTCAGCTTGATCTGGTCGATCTCGCCAGAATGCGCTTCGAGTCCGGCTTCGCCATCTTTGACACACGACTCTGCGAGTGCGTCCACCAGGCTGACAAAGTCTGCTGACTTGGCGACGAAATCCGTCTCGCACTCGAGTGCGACGATTGCGCCGCGATTCCCATCGACAACGACCGCGACAGCTCCCTCTGAACGATCGCGATCGGCGCGCTTGCTGGCTCCCGAGAGACCCTGCTCGCGCAGCCAGCGCGTTGCCTTTTCCATGTCTCCATCATTCTCTTGCAGCGCCTTTCTGCAGTCGAGAATGCCTGCGCCCGTCGCCTGACGGAGCGCTGCGACATCTTTTGCGGTTACCTCTGGCATGAAACTAGGCCTCCAATGGTGCGTCGGTGCTTGGCGTCTCAGCGACAGCCTCTTGAACTTCGCTGGCTGCTGGTTCCTCGGCAGCTGCGAGCACCTCAGGCTCAACCACAACAGTTGCAGCGACAACAGGTGCTGCAGCGACAACAGGCTCGGCAGCGACAACAGGTGCTGCAGCGACAACAGGCTCGGCAGCGACAACAGGCTCGGCAGCGACAACAGGCTCGGCAGCGACAACAGGCTCGGCAGCGACAACAGGCTCGGCAGCGACAACAGGTGCTGCAGCGACAACAGGTGCTGCAGGTGTTGCAGGTGTTGCAGGTGCCGATGAATTTTTCAGAGTATTTGCTGCGCGGCGCGAGGCAATGAATCGTCCCTCATTGACCGCATCGGCGATTATCCGGCACATCAGACGGCCAGACCGGATTGCGTCGTCATTGCCGGGGATGATGTAGTCGATGACATCTGGGTCACAGTTGGTGTCGACAACGGCAATGACCGGCATCTTGAGTTTGTTCGCCTCGGTGACTGCGATGTGCTCTTTCTTGGTATCGATCACAAAGATCGCGTCAGGCAGGCGCTTGAGATTGCGGATACCGCCAAGGTTGCGCTCGAGCTTCTCGAGCTCGCGCGAAAGAAGCAGTGCCTCTTTCTTGGTCATTGCCTCGAAATCACCCGTCTTCTTCGCAGCCTCGAGTTCGCCGAGCTTGCGCACGCGACCCTCGATCGTCCCGAAGTTCGTCAGCATGCCACCGAGCCAGCGCTCGTTGACATAGGGCATCCCACAGGCGCGCGCATACTCTGCGACGGGATCCTGGGTCTGCTTCTTGGTTCCAACAAAGAGAATGTTTCCGCCGCCGGCGACAAGGTCAC
>DATLTI010000160.1:0-1900 GCA_035533675.1 Acidimicrobiales bacterium
TCCACTCCGCGCGGCCCCAACGGTGATCGACCTGTCCGTCACTGGTCACGGGCACGCAAACGATCATGTCAGAAGGGTACTTCCCAGGACCCTCGCTCGGGCAAGTCTCGTCCGGTGCGCTCTCTCAATGAGAGCATCCGCAATGCCTACAGTTGTTGCGGTGCCATTGACGGCAGAATTACTGACGCTTTGATGAGTCGGATGGTGTTGGTGTCGGGGACCCGACGCCACAGAAGTGCAACCTCGCACTGGCGGCTTAGGTTTGCAAGGTAGTAGTTGGTGCCGAAGACCCGAACCAACAGGATCGATATCAGACGTTGGCCGTTACCAAATTATACGTAACTACTTCATTTGACGGCCGGCGCGCTTGTGAAGGGCTACGTAAGGAATGGGCTTTACCATTTCAACCACGGGGGCGAGCGCCTGAACCGATGTGTGACTCAACAATGCAGCGGTAATTCAAGAGTAAAGATTATGCAACGTCACCCCTGCATCCGATAAGGCGGTTAAATATCTTTGGAAATCAAAGAAAGGACAACTAAGAACCGACTCATCGCATTAACCCGGCCAGGTACCATTCATTGCAGGTTGAACATTTGAATCAGTGCCGTTCGAGTGTTGAGGCGTGCCGGGCTCGCGCCATTACAGGCCAACGGGAGCCCACGACGGCGCGCAAACCAGTTCACCAATCTCTGGCGCCCATCAGCCTCAAAGTCCAGCGTGCCCCTAACGAAGACTGGCGAGGACTATCTCGCGAATACTCACCTCACCGAAGTTCACGCCTTTCGCGACGGCCCCCTCGCGGCGAGACGCGGCGGCGGCGGCGGCGGCAGTCATCGCGTCCTTGTCCTCCCACGCGACTCCGACAATTCCGTGACCCGTCTGACGATTCATCATGTTCCGCACGGCTCGACAGCCCGCAGTGGCGATGATCTGTGGAAGCACGTCACTCTTGAAGTATGCAAGATTGTCGTCAACTTTCGAAGGATTCATGGTTATCGGTGTGACCGTTAGCGGCGAGCCTGCAACTGGTGGCTTAATAATTTTTTCGACCAGTTGCTCGAAATTCTCAACAGACATTGAGCCCCCGATAATCTCGAGGCCCTTCTGACGACTGTTGGCAAGTGCGCGTTCGCTCGCGTCGCGGTCCTCTTCGGTTTCCCAGAGCGTGAGAATCCCCAGAACCTCGCCAGGTCGATCAGCGCTCACCGTCAGTCCTCGATAGCCTCGTTGCTCGTTAAGGTTTTCAATAACTTTGTCGCGCACATAGGCGACCCCCTCGTTGATGTTTTTTGCACCAGTGAATGTAATAACTCGGACGTGCATCTGACCTCCTAATTTTTCATATTGGAGGGAGCCTACTCTGGCTCTCCGTTCGCCGCTTGAAGAGGTCGGGCTACACGCTGGTAGCAGACCTGTAGTGTCGGAGACCCGATGTGACAAAAAGTGCAACTTTTCACTGGAGACTGACCGGTACTGAATCTCGTCGCTAACTCGCAACGCATTACAAGCTCTTGTACATCACGTGAAGACCGATTAAACCGTATTCGGAGTGGTCGAACGCCGCGGGAATGGTAGTGAGAACGTCGAAGCCCAGTTTTTGCCACAGGTGTATAGCCGGTTCGTTCGTCTCGACGACAGCGTTGAACTGCATTCCACGGTAAGCGTGGGTTCGTGCCCACTCAATGGCGTAGTTACCCAAAGCCGTGCCGACTCCTCGGCCCTGCTGGGCAGCGTCGACCATGAAACTCGCCGTGGCAATGTGTGCACCTCGGCCTGGGCGGTTGGGTCCCATCTTGGCGGAGCCCAGTATGACGTCTCCCTCGACGGCAACAACGGTGACGCCGGGCGTCTTCTCCATCCACCACGGACGAGCTTCTTCTAAAGAGAGATTCTCGGG
>DATLTI010000161.1:0-14863 GCA_035533675.1 Acidimicrobiales bacterium
AGCGTTACCTCCGAATACATGCCAAAACAGACTCCAAGACCAAACAGCGTCAGTCCGCGAAGCACGCGATTGACCTCGCTGCCAAGCGGCAGCCGCGTCTCGATACGAAGCTCCAGTGCATCAAATTTCGGAGAGAGCAGCACAAGACGAAGTGGCAACATCAACGACTCAAGGTTTGCCGTGTGATGAGCGGCGCTGCGGGGATCTGGAGAGAGGATCTCAACCTCGTCGCCCTGCTCGACTCGCCGTGCAACAACTGCAGCAAGCTCTTTCGCGCGCTGTCCCCCTGGTGGTGGAACGGTTCCGACGACGAGCACCCTCATCCCGTGAGCTCCTTGGCGAGTGCTCGCAACGAGTGTTCCATGTTGTCAAGCACGATCTCCCATGTGTAGTTCTCAAGTACGTATTCGCGTCCGCGTTCCGCGAGCGCCGATGCAGCCTTTGGTGCCTCGGCAATAAAGCGCAGACACTGGGCGAATTCGAGATCATCGTTGTAGCTGAGTCCCCCACCTGATCGTTCGCAGTGCCAGGTGATGACCTCGCCGGCTGCATTCGCGATGACTGGCGTGCCAGCAAGCCAGGATTCCATCATCGTCCGCGAAAAACTCTCATTGACACTCGGCTGGATCATTGCCTCAGCGGCCGCGAACGCGTTTGGGAGCTCGTCGGTATCAAGAAAGCCAAGATCGATCACGCGTTCACAGATGCCCTCTGGCACATTTGGAGAACCAACGCCGACTGTCACGAGATCAAATGGCAGATCGCCGCCAACGAGCGCTGCCGAGAACCCACTCAGTAGCTGACGCCATCCCTTGCCATCCTCGCGTCGACCGGCGTACAAGATGAACGGCCGGGTCAAACCATGTCGTTCGCGAAAGCCTGCCGGGTCGTACGCGCTTGGGAGGTTGACCGCCGCTCCGACAACCGAGTGATGCGCGCTCATCCCGGGCGCGACGCGGTGTCCGAGTTGATGCTCAGGTTCAGAGAGGAACCAAAGCCCAGCAGCGGCGCTGAGTGTCTTTGAGACGATGCTCAACCACGCGTACGGCTCGTCGTGAAGACACGGCATGACGATCGTCCGCTCTGGCGCTACCTCGGCGCCATAGATCGTCGACCAGAAAAGATACGGCGACAAGATGATCGCGTCATAACTTCGAGCATTCTTGACGAGATCGATATACAGATCGGGTACGCGAAAACGTCCGTTGACCCAGGCGATCTGTTCAGCTTCGGTGAGTTGCTCAGAGGCCTGGACACGCCGTTCAAGTTCACCAGCTAGCAGACGAGATCTCGCGGAGACCGTCAGATACCGACGCACAGTGATGCCGCGATCTTGTAAGACTCCAGCTGGAAACTCATTCTCCCAGCTGAAATGTGATCGGGCACAGGTCGTAAGCAGCTCAACCTCATGGCCTCGTCCAGCGAGGCCCTGGGCGGCTTCGGCCATGACAGCCTCTGAACCTCCGACGACGCCCTCGCCATAACGGGGGGTCACAAAGGCAATACGCATCGCCCGCGATTTTGCCATCTTTGGTTCCCTTCCCGCTAAGTCACCTGAATTTGCCTCCCAACACTACGCGACCGCCTCTCACCGCACGGGTCGCCGGGTGAATCTGCCCAGCGAGAGGCGTGCAGGCACGATTTGGTGATCGACTACTAACCTCTCCCGTGAAGCTCGTCACAGCCCCCAAGGGCCATGTTGCATAAGTGAGGATTGGTTTGTCTTTATTGCAATCGAGGGCGTCTCGCGTGAATCGCCAGCGTCTCATCGAGCGACGAAGACCAGATCCACGACGACAATTTTGGCGAGCGCGGATATTCATCATCGCGATGACGACGGTCGCACTCTTTCCGCTAAGTCAGCTGTTTGCCCCGGCTGCGCTGGCCCGGGGCGGTGCCGAGGTGAACTTCCCCGCACCAACATGGACCGACACGATTGGTCCGGTTGCTATTTCCTCGCCGACGGTTGACACCATCGATGGTACTCAGGTTGTGATGTTTGGTTCAGAAAACGGTTATCTCTATGTCGTCAATGCAACGACAGGCGAGCCGATGCCCGGCTGGCCACAGCCAGTCGACATTGCGCCAGGGGTGCCAACGGCGATTGAATCGACACCGACGCTTGCCTATGTGAATGGTCCCAAAAAGCCACCGATCATTCTCATTGGAGCCGGCTCGACCTACGTCGCTCACCAACAAGGTGGACTCGTTGCCTTCAGCACCACCGGTCGCCTTGTCTTTCGGTTCAACACCCTTGACATCTTCAACGAGTGGGACGGAGGAGCGAGCCCTGACGGTTATCGCGAGGGCGTGATCGCGACTCCGGTCGTTGGCGACATCACCGGCAACGGGCAGAAGGACATCGTATTTGGATCGTGGGATCACCGGCTCTATGCGCTCAACGCGCGCGGGCATCTCGTGCGCGGGTTTCCAATTGATACCCAGGACACCATCTGGTCCTCGGCGGCGCTGTTTCATGTACGAGGAACAAGACAACGACTCGACATCTTCGTCGGTGGAGATGCGACCGGCGTCGCGCACTGTTATGGAGGGTTCCTCTACGACATCACCTATACACGAAATCGACCACGCATCGTCTGGAGGCGCTGTGAGAACCAGACAATCTGGTCAAGCCCTGCGGTCGGTGTCATCACCGCTGATGGCCGTCCCTCTGTCGTTGTCGGCACAGGATTTGGTGAGCTGCCGCCGTATCGAACAAGTTCGTACCGACTCTTTGCCTTCTCGGCAGACAGCGGGCGACGCCTTCCGGGATGGCCGGTCAAGACCACCGGGCCAACCTTTGGATCGCCAGCGATTGGAACCCTGCCGAACAGCACACTCCCCGACGTCGTCGATGTCTCATGGTGCGCGAGTTGCACAGCCTCGAAAAGTGGTGTCTCGGAGGTGCGCGCGTTCAGCGGAACCGGCGCGTTGCTCTGGTCTCAGCAACTTGAGGGCGCAAACGACTTCTCCTCGCCGATCATTACGGATCTGCTTGGCAATGGAAACAACGACGTGCTCATCGGCTCATCGAACGGTCTCTATCCACTCGACGGTGCGACCGGTCAGTATCTGTTCGGAACGACGTTCTCCCAATCGCTGACGAACTGCTCGATACAAGATGCTCCGGCGGTCGCGAATATTGCAGGGACCGGACCGGGAACGGGTTGGCGACTGTTTGTCATCTGCGGTGGACCCAAACAGATCACGCCGATTGGCAGACTGATCAGCTATCCACTCCCCTATGCACCGGCGATAGCGCCGCCATGGCCGATGTGGCGGGGTAATCCTGGCCATACCGGTGTCGCGCCATAAACGGCACGACCACGGAGTTGACTACGCGGAGACCTGAGTCAGCGCTGAACGCTCGATCACGCGATCGATGAATCCGTACCCAAGCGCCTCATCTGCGGTGAACCATCGGTCACGATCAGAGTCTGCCTCGATGCGCTCGATCGACTGCCCCGTATGAAATGCGATGCGCTCGGCCATCATCTTCTTCAGGTACACGATCTGTTCTGCCTGGATCGCGATGTCGGAGGCCTGACCCTGCATCGACCCTGAGGGCTGATGCATCAAAATGCGCGAGTGTGGCAACGCGTAGCGCTTTCCAGGAGCGCCGGCGCAGAGCAGGAACTGACCCATCGAGGCGGCAAGTCCGAGACAGATTGTCGACACATCACAGTTCACGTATTGCATGGTGTCGTAGATCCCAAGCCCATCGGTCACCGAGCCACCGGGTGAATTGATGTACAGCGAGATGTCACGACGTGGATCCTCGGCCTCGAGCAGGAGCAGTTGCGCGCAGATCAGGTTTGCGCTGGTGTGGTCGACCTGGGTTCCCAAGAAGATGATGCGCTCTTTGAGGAGCCGCTGATAGACATCGGGATTGCCCGCGTCCTGGCCGTTAAGGGCGCTCATCACGTGATTGTACGAAGCGTTCAGATCTGCAGTCATGCTGCCTAGGCTATCTGCTTCTTCCCGTGCCCCTTTCGCGTCGCCATTCGCCAAAAACCTGCAACGGCTAATTTCCACACTCCCTAATGGGTTCGATCCGGACCGAGGTGGGACGGCGCTTGATCGCCTAAAGTATCGAGTTAGCGGCGCTCGTGGGCGTGGCGAAAATGGCAGACGCGCTGGGTTTAGGTCCCAGTCCCTTCGGGGGTGGAGGTTCAACTCCTCTCGCCCACACTGGTTGCCCAAGCTGGAAGTATGCGAATCGGTAGCCACTTGAATGAGCCTTGTTGTGACCTGGATGAAGGAATTGCTAACGGGTTGCTAACGGCGAGGTGGGCATGGCAGGACATTTTCGTAAACGCGGATCGAGTTGGTACTTCTGGATCACGCTGGAGCATGGCACAAGCGGTGCCAGGCGACAGCGGTCCGTCGGAGGATTCAAAACCCGCAGAGAGGCGGAGATCGCCTACGGAGAACTCTGGAACGAGATCCATCAGGGAATCTACGTCGAGCCATCGCGGATCTCAGTCGCCGCCTATCTTGTCGATGAATGGCTTCCCGCGATTCGTGCAACGGTTCGACCTTCAACCTGGGATCACTACCGACGAGCGGTTGAGGCCTATGCAGTGCCCAACATCGGCACCCGAAAGCTCTCGGAACTCTCTCCTGCTCACCTGAACGCTCTTTACGCGCAACTGCTCCGGTGCGGTCGTACACAGGTCCGGAGGGACAAGCCTGAGCAGGGACTCTCACCAAAGACCGTTCGACACGTGCATACGATGCTCCACAAGGCACTTCACGACGCTGTCCGCTGGGGACATCTCGCGCGCAACCCCGCAGAACGAGCTGACCCTCCGCGACCAAAGACTCCGGAGATGCACGTGTGGAGCCCAGATGAACTCTGGGCGGTTCTCAAATTCGTTGAGTCCGATCGCCTCTATGCGGCGTGGCTGTTATTTGGTACCACCGGAATGAGGCGCGGCGAGGTTCTCGGATTGCGATGGCGAGAGATCGACCTCAAGAACAAACAGCGCGCGGTCATTCGAGCGCTCGTGGTAGTAAATCGCGAGGTGCTGGTCTCTGAACCAAAGACAGCAAAAGGAAGACGAACGGTCGCACTTGACACCACCACAGCGTTTGAGCTGGAGCGTCATCGTCGTCGTCAGCTTGAAGAGCGACTTGGAGTCGGCCAAGCGTGGCAGGATACCGGACTGGTCTTCACTCACGAAGATGGCTCAGCGCTCTCTCCGCGCCTTTTCAGCGCCTGGTTTGGGCAACTCTCTCGAGACGCTGGATTACCCCATATCCGGCTCCACGACGTTCGACACTCGTATGCGACCGCATCCCTCATCGCAGGAATTTCGACGAAGATCGTCAGCGAGAGACTTGGTCATGCGAGCATTTCGATCACGCTCGATACCTATTCCCATGTGCTGCCAAATATGCAAGAAGCTGCTGCCGAGGAGGTGGCGAGGATCATTCTTGGAAATTGAGAACTAGGTACCCGCCTTTAAAAATTACTAAGAATGCAAGCCCTTTACCGCGACGGGTACCGCAGAGAAGTCGAGCTTGCTCCCACTTCCAAGTTCTCCGTACGAGTTGTCTCCCCAGCACATGACTCCCCCGGACCCGACAATCGCGCAGTAGCCGTCGGTGCCAGCAATTACTTTCGTAGTCGCTTGCGATGGGGCCGAAGATTTTCTCGAAGAAGTCGCAGCAAAACTTGTTCCGTAGCCAACAACCACCACAGCGGCGGTAATCGAAATAACAAGGCTTACTGCTCGTGAGAATCGATACGAATGAACATGTGGAAACGCCGCTCCAGCGAATTTCATCTTGCCTCCGGGGTCGTGCGGCTTCAGGTTTTGCGTGTGCTGCTCAAGTCGAAACTACTGATTGGGTCTTGTCCTGTCCATTCTTTGCTCTGAGAAACGTCAGGGTCCAAGCGATCGGATCGGGATCACGTTTACCCCGTCCGGACGCACGTACCCATATCCAGACATGCAAACAACGCAAAGCGCCATCGGCACGTCGGTCTTGGAGGTGTTCACCGCGTCGGCGAATCGCAAAAGAGACGCGGCACCCGCGTCGAGATGACTCGCGCCGCCGAGCTTTACCTCGAACGCGCCCCAACGTCCGTCATTGAGTTGAACGATTGCATCGACCTCAAGTCCGCTCTTGTCTCGATAATGGAAGATCTCGCCGCCAAGAGGTTGGGCAAGGACGCGGAGATCGCGCACGACGAGCGATTCAAACATCAGTCCCAATAACTCCAAGTCTTTCTCAAGACGATCTGGACCGGCGCCAATTGCGGCTGCCGCAAGAGAGGGATCGACAAAATGTCGCTTCGCCGCTTTCCGCAGAGGCGTCTTCGAGCGGAGGTGTGGGGCCCATGCGGGCTGATCTTCAATGATCATCAGACGTGTGAGAGCGTCAAGATATTCAGTCGTGGTGTTTGCCGACATCGTCTCATCCGCTCCGCTTGCATCGGCTGCGAGCGTTTTGAGCGTTACCTCTGTTGCGATGTTGCGACCAAGAGATGCAAGTAGGCGTCCGACTTTGATCGGGTCTCGCCGCGCACCACCAACGCGACTCACATCTACCTGTCGGATCTGGTCCAAATAATCTTTCGCCGCCTGAGCAGCATTAGCGATGGTCGCGCTCTGTTGCAGTGGCCAACCGCCTCGCACGACAAGTTTCGCGAGGTCAGCTACGGACAACTTCGTCTCACCACTGCGCGCCAAATTTCCATTCATCAATGATGCGAGTGAAACGGTTCCGACTCCCTCAGCACTCTCAAAGAGACTCATCGGACGCATCCGGATGAATGAAAAACGTCCAGCACCCGAGTGTCTACTCGGGTCGTCGTCAGGAACGGAAGAACCGGTCAGGATGAACTGCCCGGGCTGTCTGCGATCATCGGCTAGGTGGCGCGCGTGGTTCCAGATTTCTGGTTCGATCTGCCACTCGTCAATGAGACGCGGCGTCTCCCCCTGGAGTACCAGACCAGGTTCGGTCGCAACCGCCAACCGGGCGCTGCTGTCTATGTCCAGCCGGACGACGCTGCGGGCCACCTGGAGAGCCGTTTCGGTCTTCCCGCAGGCCTTGGCCCCTTCGAGAACAACGATTGGCGCCGCCGACAGACGACGGATCAGTTCAGCATCGACGATTCGAGGCATATATGTCATGCGCATAAACATACACAAAAGTCCTGATTACAGCTCTGATTGATGATATTGGTGCTTTTTTATTGATGATTTTGGTGATTCTCCACTGATTGTTTTGGCGATCTATGCCCATTCAACCAAGGCCGCTTCATCAACTCCCTTGATCCCGTAAGGAAAGTTCTCACGAATCTCAGGATTCAACGCGTAAGGGTCGCCTAAAGAACCAAATGAGTTCGACAAAGCAACCTTTGCTAACCGATTGCTAACGCAATGTTTGCGAACGAGTACAGGTGAGCGCGACGGCAAAATCCAAAGCGCACCATTGAGCTGCTACTTTGAGAATGGTTGCGACGAGGTGCAATAACTTGCGACACCTTTTCGGCGGTTTAGGTCCCAGTCCCTTCGGGGGTGGAGGTTCAACTCCTCTCGCCCACACAGCTTTGCCTCGGTGGTCAGACCTCGGTGTAGCCCACCCGGACATCGGCCCTACCGAAGTCATCATCGAGCCTGATGATGTCATCCTCGCCAAAGTATTCACCATATTGAACCTCGACGAAGATCAACTGATCGGGTCCGGGATTTTCGATTCGGTGTTTCGCCCGACGCGGCACGTCGATCGATTCGCCAGGACAGAGCGCATGCTCGACACCGTCGAGAATCACCCGAGCCTGACCCGCGGTGATGAACCAGTGCTCGGAGCGATACTCATGGAACTGATAACTAAGGCGCTTTCCCGCGTCAACCGAGATCCGCTTGACCTTGTGGCCAGATTCGTCATCAAGCACGAAGTAGGTACCCCAGGGTCGTTCACCAGTCTCTCCATAAGGCATGCTCACATTGTTGCCTGAAAATCTGGCAAGCGAAAGGCGGAAGTTCCCAAATTGAAAAAAGCGCTGGAAATCAACGTTTTTCGCGCAAGTTTAAGACGACTCTTTTGAGCCTGCGGTTGTCGAAATGGCTACGGCTCCAAGGATGACGACCACAAAACCCGAATATCGAAGGACCGTAGCGGCAGTGCCCTGCGGTCGTTCCCCAAAAAGCAATACACCGCACGCGAGTGGGATCACATTTGAAAAAAGAAAGGACAACCCACCACTCACCAACAAGGAGCTGCGTTGAAAGGCAAATTGCAGCGTCGCAAAACCAGCGACATACGCCGCGATCACAAAAACAATGAGAATGGGCACTCCAGAGAATGCTCCCTTTGTTGCAACGTCGCCCACTCCATAACAGATCCCCGAGGCGATCGCGAGTCCGATGCGTCGCGAGACAAGCACACACAACAAAGCAATACCAAGCCCTGTAATGACCGTGAACTCCAGCGCGTGCAGTGAGACCGGGTGACTCTGGCCGTGCGCGCGCACGCTTGTTGCGACAAGCACCAGGCCCGCAGTAGCAACATAGGCGGCTCTTCGCTCGAGCACACGTAAGGGCGTTACAAAGAAATGTGAGCCAAGCGCGAGCATCCCAATGCCTCCCGCCGTAATTGCCTGCACGAGAGAGAGCGGAGCGAGCGCGAGCGCAAGGATATAGAACCCCCAACCGACCCAGCCACTCAGCCAGGCCACCATCCATCGGAAATTTGTGACGAGTTGTCGCAGGTTCACAAAGGGCCGGCGCAGATCGAACCGTTCAAGGTTTGCTGCAACGAGGTGTTGTCCGACGTAGCTATAGCTAAAGCAGATCCCGGCCACCAGCGCCACAATGAGACCAGCAATAAGTTTCACTGTTACTCCGGGAGGCTCGTATACGAGACTTTGGCGCGAACCGGATGCGCATCCCAGTTACGACCACGCAAGACATCCGCGAATGGGAGGTATCGCTCAGCGGCCATCGCCGCAAGAATGATGCGTCCAAGATCGCGGCGCCGTTTGAAGACAAGATAGCGCGGCTGCCAGCGTGGAAGAAACTGACGATTGAACACATAAAGGTTGTCAAGCTGAAGGCGAAAGAGGCGTTTAATGACAAGCAGTACTCTTCGTGCAAGTCTCGACCAAGGTGTCCGAGTGATATCGCCCGTGAGAAGTCGCGCGACAGGCGAAAAATTGAGTGAGAGCTCAGTAAATCCATGCTCGCGTGCCCAATTCACTGCGGTCACAATCAGGTACGCGTTGAGTCCATTCGGTGCCTCGCTGACGCGTGGCATGGATGAGAGCGAGAGCGACCGACTCGCCGGACAGATGGCGATCTCGAGGAATCCGACTACCTCTCCCGAAGGGTCTCGACCGACCACAAAGACCTCCTCGTCGCCGTCGAGGCGAAACAGACTGTCAAGTTCCATCACGAACCCCTTGCGGCGCTGCCCGGCCAACCACTGTGTTTCAAGAGCCGTGAGCGCATCGCGGTCATCTCTGGAGAGTTGGCTTGCAAGCAAGGGCTCCGCAGTGAAACCCTTGCGTGCTAATCGCTGCGCAGCTTGGCGGACACTCTTCATCGCGCCACCTTCGAGCGTAAAGGTGTCTATATCGACAACTGCCTCGTCACCCTGGTAGAGCGTTCGCAGGCCGAGTTCGTGATAGCCAGGGAGATAGCGGTCGGAGGCTCCGATGATCGCGGCAATCCACCCCTTGGAATTGCACATCTCGAGAAACGACGCCAACGAAGCCATCTCGCCTCCCTTCGGTCCGATTGGATCCCCAGAGACGATTGCGACTCCTCGAAGGACGCGAAATGCGATGAGCGTTGTTTCAATCGCGACGACAGAGTCCTCGGGAAAGAAGAAATGAGCCTTGTCTTTTCGGAGTGTGAACGGAGCGAGCGAGTCCGTCCCCCACCGCCCGACGACCTCTCTCGCATAGGCAAACCGGGAGCCTTCATCTTCAAGCCGTTGATGCCACGGTGCAAACCAGGCCACGGCGCCCCAAATCGCTCCAGAACCCACGATCAGACGAAGTGTCCAGGGGAACCACTCGGCAAACTCACCAGAGAGCAGCGTCGCCTGCGGTGGTGCTGACAATACCAAGGTACGGAGCGTTGCACGCAGCGCCGACGCGAGATGAAACGTCAGGCCGGCCTCACTGCGATAGATGAACAGGGTAAAAACTCCATAGACAATCGTCAGCACCACCATCGATACAAATCGGATGAGGGGCGTGTAGCGCGTCGTTGGGTCGCCAAACTGCACAAAATCATGCCTTCGCGTAAGCAACATCAGGGCGACCAACGCGCAGATAATGATGGTCGATACGCTGAATCCATCGACAAGGCGCGTTGCCAACGAGACAATCGTCAACAACACGGCAAACCAGACGGCCCGTCTACTTCGTCGACTGAGCGCCCGTGCGCAGAGAATCAACAGCACCCCGACGGTGATCTCGATCGTGCGGCCACCAGGAGAGATAGGACCGGTAAAGATGCCGATCACGGGTCTGTTGACATCGACAGACCGTGGCAAGGTCCCGACCAAGAAATCGAGCATGCCAAGAAGTGCCACACAACCCGGAATAAAGCGCGTAAGGGTATTTTCACCGGTTGGGCGCGTTGCCATGATCGCTATCGCGATTGCGACAGAGGATGCGGCAAGATAGACCGACTCCAAGCCACGTGCGGCGCGCAACGCGTCGTCTATAGGGACCTGGCGAACGACAGAGATCGAAATCGAAGATGCCAGATAAAGCCAGAGAGCCGCGATCGCTCCAGTTACAAGTGCAATCTGAATGCCATCGAAATGCAAGGCTCTCGCAAGGCCCGCGATGACAAACGCTCCAACACAGATCGCGAAAAGAAAAACAACCAACGGAACACTGGAATGGCCGGCGAGCTCATCGAGGACAAGCGCATCACTGACTTTTGGTCCAGGCCAGTGCATTGTCGGCCCCTGCAGGAGATACAGCCAACCGAAAGAGACAGTGACGACCACAATCGTTGTCAATGACAACGCGGCAAAGCGTGCGATGCCGATCGCTCGAGACCTCTCAGGCATGGCCATTGAAATAATTCGACGCGGCGGTAAGCGACTGAGGCATCCAGGTTCGCCACAAGAGCCAGTCATGGCGTCCGGGATGCATGGAATAGGCATGTGCAACGTGCAAAGCAGAAAGCTCTCGGACGAACTGCTTGGCTCCTCTGACGGTGTAATCGCGAGTTCCCGTGTAGAGCCAGACATACGTGTGATGCGCGCGTAGACGCTCTGCGACGATCGGTAGCTGGACGGCGGGACTGTTGTAACGCAACAGACCTACCTTGTTGGCAAAAAATACCGGATTACGGTCGGCCATAAAGTACGGAGACCACCCTTCGATGAGCCCAAACTCACCGATGTGATGGAACCCAATATTGAGCGCACCATAGGCGCCCTCGGACAAGCCCCCGATCCCCCGGCTCCTCCCATTCGATTTCGTACGATACCGATGTTGAATTGCCCCAACAAGATCACGGGCCACAAAGGTCTCCCAGGCATTGTCCCTCCTTACCGTATTCGCCCACTCTTCGTCAGCAAAGAAACTGAACGCACCACTGGGCATAACGATGATCATCGGCTGAATCTTTTGCTCGGCGATCAACTTGTCGGCCGTGACCGCAATATCACCAACGTTTACAAATTGACTTGGCGAGCCTGGATTTCCGTGAAGGAGATACAGAACCGGATATCGAATTCCCGGATAGTCGGCGTATTGAGGAGGAAGGTAGACGATAACGTGATTCATTTTGTTGCCGAGCGCCGGACTGCGAACCGAAATGGTCTGGATGGAGCCTGGATAGACGCTGACGCGATACGCGCGATCCCCGGATCGCACCACAACAGAACTCAGCGCTGTCGGGCCTGGAAAACCTCGGTAGAGCCAGAACGCCTCTATATAACGGATCGTCCCGAATATGCCGGTGACAAGTAGCAGAAGAACTACAGATCCAATTGATGCCACAACCGAACGCCTGAATTTCAAGGCTCAACATCACCTTCAACTCGGCTCGTCCAGATGGGTCCACCGTTGTGCACGCCTCCATTGAACCACGCAAGAACGACGAGGAGCATGTCACTCAGGAAGGTGATTCGGCCCTGATCGCTCGGTGTGCAACAGGCAGGGTCCTCCCATATGTCGTCAGTCCTCCGATCAACAGCGCTCGGCACTCGATAGCCAGATCAACTCAGAGTCAAAATACTTTCTCCACAAGACATACCCATGAGGACCTTTGTCGAGAGCGAATCGATAGGGAAGGTGATCGCGCGTAAGCAGACGAGAAAACGCTATGTTCTCAGACGCGAAGTGATCCGCTGGCCCGATGTAGAAGGAAATACGCAACGGAGTCTTTTTCAATTGAGGAATGAACTTCGCGAGTGAATAGAGCGGCGATGCCGCGCGCCAAGAGGCAGAGCCCTCGGACCCATTCACCTTGGGAGTGTTCGCAACAAAATATCCAGACCAGGACAACACTGCGCCGAAACTGCCAAGATGATCGAGCGCAGCATTCACGGCACCGAACGCTCCCATTGAGACACCGCCAATGGAGGTTGCTGTCCTTGACTCGCATACCGCGTAATGACGGTCGACGAACGAAACAAGATCGCTGGTAATGAACGTCCCCCATTGAGCCTTGGGATCGGTCACGGAGTTCATCCACTCGGTATCAGTTCTGACGGTGGGTCCGTCGGTCGGTAAGACAATCAGCATCGGCTTGATCTGTCTGGAATCGATCAACGCCGAAACAACGGTATTCAATCTCAGCGAACTCGCCATCTGCGGTCCACTTCCTGGCTCACCATGCAGTAGATAGAGCACTGGGTAGCGAACTCCAAGATGCGGATATCCCGGAGGCAGGTACACATCCACATGCACTGGGCCACCGACCGCAGGCGATACGACGTTCACCGAAACATAGCGTCCTAGTTCAGAAAGAGAGAGCGCCGAAGCCTGACTCGTTGCGATCGCTGCAAAGATCGGCAATGACACGCCGATACAGAGGGTGCAGAGCAGCTGCCGAATCGAGAGATGCCTGCGCTCAAGATGCCCGTCTCGGTTCATGTGTGACGCACCATAATCTGCCAGCGAACTGCGCGCATGGTCGCGCTCGGGTGAGCGTTACTCACACGGATCGGGTTCAATCACGCGTATCTCATGAAAACACGACCGAACCATGATCAGACACCCGTGTTCAAAATCTTGACGAAATCAGTCTTTTCACCGGCCGCGCCCTTCATCTCCGTGGCAAAATACTGGAGAGGGTCCATACGGGGTGCTCAAGCGCCGGCCTGCGCCTCGGCAGCAACAGCAACAGCAACTGGGATAGCGGGAGGAAAACACGCAGGCCCTCGCCTGAGATGATGTCTTCTCTCCTTCCCGACTCTGAAAGATCTCCGGCGTCGAGTCATCGGCTTTTGTCCTAAGATTGCCACCGCTGCCGATGCGCCCTGCGGTCAAATTGGTCTGCGAGTGTTGGTGTGTGGTTTTGTGTGATTTACTTCGTTGCAACAACTAAAAAGTTCGAAGAACGATCAGATCCGGGAGGGTTTAGTGGCAACAATTGATGCGGATGCGCACGTCGTCGAGAGCGACGAAACATGGAAATACTTCGACAAGGACATTGCCAACTTCTGTCCGACGCGCGTCGATGTCAACAATGCCGGTCGCAACACACACTTCTGGTCGATCGACGGTCGCCTTGTCTCCACGGGCCCATTCTCTGAGACCGACGCGATAAAGGCCGTGCGGGAGATGGCCGACACCTCCGGAAGGATCGCCCAGATGGACGAAATCGGGACCGACTATCAAGTCATCTTCCCGACCATCTTCCTCCGTCCAGTAACCAAACGCCCGAACCTAGAGCGCGCGATGTGTCACAGCTACAACCGCTGGATGGCAGAGCGCGTCGCAGAGGGTGGCGACCGCTTCTCCTGGGTCGTCGTTCCCCCGACGATGATCATCGAAGAGGCCATCAAGGAGATCCGCTTTGGCTATGAGAACGGCGCTACCGGCGTCTTCTGGAGGGGCTTCGAGCGCGGCATGCTGCCAAACGACCCTTACTTCACACCGATCTTCGAAGAGATCAACCGACTCGGCATGGCCGTCACGGTTCATGCAGCAAATGGAACTTTCGAAATCCATGACCAGTTTCCCGATGACAACGGGATCTTCCGTTTCAAGGTTCCCGGTATCACCGCGTTCCAGAACGTCCTCACCCACAAACTTGCCGAAAGGTATCCGAACATCCGCTGGGGATTCATCGAGCTCTGCTCACAGTGGGTACCCTACGTGCTCCACGACTTTGTCCGTCGCGGCGAGCGCCGTGGACAAGACATCGACGTGACGACCCTGATGGCAAACAACAACATCTATGTCGCGTGTCAGACCGATGACGACCTTGCCTATGTGCACAGCTACGCAGGGGACTCCAACCTCGTCTCGGGTACGGACTTTGGTCACGCGGACACCTCTTCAGAGCTCCTTGCACTCCAGAAGCTCCGCGAGATGGGCAGTATCGCGGCATCGTCGATCGAGCGGATCCTCGACGACAACCCGCGCGCCCTCTATGGCCTCAAGTAACAAAGCGCCAGGACAGCTGGCAATCGACTGACAACAGCACCCCTGCGAATCACGCAGGGGTGCTGTGCATCTAGGTCAAGGATGACTCTGGTTCATCCCAAGAGTTCGCTGCGAATCGACGCCGGCACAAGACTCTTGGCACCAAAGAGTCGTGGTCTGACAACGCTCAGGCCCGCCCGGCTCAACAGACTCCGCCCAGTCGTTCCGAGCAAAAAGTGCACAAAGCTCTCCCCCGCCAAGCGATTCGGCCCCTTGGCCAAA
>DATLTI010000162.1:0-2453 GCA_035533675.1 Acidimicrobiales bacterium
TGGTTGGTCGACCTGACTGCCGATGCGCTTGCTCGCTCTCCAGAACTCGCGGAGTTCAGTGGACGGGTTTCAGACTCAGGTGAGGGACGCTGGACCGTGCAGGCAGCAATCGATGAGTCAGTTCCGGCACCGGTCATCAGCGCGGCACTCTGGCAACGCTACGCATCACGAGGTGAAGGAGAGTTCGCCGCAAAGATCCTCTCCGCAATGCGATCAGAGTTTGGTGGACATGTCGAGAAGAACTCCTGACATGCATCACGATTTGCAGACGTTTGCCGATACAGACGCTCTTGCTGAGGGTGCGGCTCGGTACATCGCCGATCGAGCACACAGCGCAGTCGCGAAAACCGGTCGATTCACCGTCGCAATGAGCGGTGGCAACACGCCGTGGGCGATGCTCTCGCAGCTCGCCTTGCTCGATGTTCCCTGGAACGAAACCTGGATCTACCAGGTCGATGAGAGGATTGCTCCTCGAGGCGACCACACGCGAAACCTCACCCATCTTGAACGCTGCCTTGCAAAGGTTCGCCCTGTGATCAAGGCGATGGCGGTAGAAGACACCGATCTCGAGAGGGCGGCCAGGGACTACGCCGGCGAACTACCCGAACGGATCGACCTCGTCCACCTTGGTCTCGGTAGCGATGGCCATACCGCATCTCTCATACCCGGAGATCCTGTACTCGATATATCGGACCGTCTGATCGCGATCACCGGTGAGTACCAAAACTTCCGACGGATGACATTCACCTACCCAGCGCTCGCCAGTGCAGACCAGATTCTGTGGCTGGTAACTGGCAGCGACAAGCAACGACCACTATCGATGCTTGTGAGTGGCGACGCCTCCATTCCCGCTGGACGGGTTGAGGCCCCTCGTTCACTCATCATGGCAGATCAGGCAGCGACGTAGCCGATGGAGATCGAACGGGAAAAGCAGCTCGCCGCCGAATCAGCCGCTGAACTAGTCAGAGATGGCATGCGGATCGGACTTGGAACGGGATCGACCGTTGCATACCTTCTCTCCGCGCTGGCTCGACGCCGACTGCGCATCACCTGCATTGCAACCTCACCGCATACCGAGCTGGCCGCTCGAGAGCTTGGTCTCGTGGTCGATTCCTTTGAATCCATCGATCGACTCGATCTCTCCATCGATGGAGCCGATCAGATAACCGCTCAGGGGTGGCTGAACAAGGGAAGAGGGGGAGCACTCACGCGCGAAAAGGTCGTCGCTGCCTCGTCTGAGCGTTTTGTCATCATCGCCGATTCGCGCAAACTCGTCGATGAGCTTCGCCCACCAGTACCGCTTGAACTCCTGTCGTTTGGCATTTCGGCAACCTTACGCCGCCTGTCGTTCACGAAGATCCGCGACACATCGAGCGGATCAAGATCTCCTGACGGTGGCGTCATCGCCGACTACCTCGGGAACTTCGCAGATCCGCGCGAACTCTTGAATCGACTCTCAACAACACCGGGAATCATCGAGCACGGGCTCTTCCCCCCAGAACTCGTGCACGAGATCTTCATCTGTTCTGGAGAGACAATCACAAAGACAACCAGGAGTGAGAGCCCATGAGTCTTCATCAATATGAAAATGGTGAATCGAGCCCTGATGACCACATAATCGTGCTCTTCGGTGCAACGGGCGATCTCGCGAAGCGCAAAATTCTCCCTGGGCTCTACCACCTCGCGGCGGCAGATCTGCTCCCGAGGAACTACCGAATCATCGGCTCAGCTCCAACAAGTTTCGCGATCACCACTGCAGAATTCCGACAGAGCACGAAAGATGCGATCGACGAATTCGGAACGACAAAACCTGCCGGTGCAACCTGGGAATCGTTCGAAGCGACACTCTCTTTTGCCTGTGCGAACTCCGACGGCTCGGGAGAACTCATCGAAGCCATCACGCGTGCCGAGCGAGAGATCGGCGGGGTCGTCCGGCGGCTGTATCACCTTGCTATCCCACCCGATGCCGTTCTCGAAATGGTTCAAATGCTCGGATCGGCCGGCCTCAACGAAAATGCACGCGTCATCTGCGAAAAGCCATTCGGCACTGATCTCGCGTCGGCTCGAACGCTCGACGCGGCCATCACGGCCAACTTCGATGAATCCCAGATCTTTCGGATCGACCACTTTCTCGGTAAGGAGTCGGTCGACAATATTCTCGCCTTTCGGTTTGCCAACGAGTTATTCGAGCCGATCTGGAACCGAGACCACGTGAGCTATGTGCAGATCGATGTTCCCGAGACGCTGACGATCGAGGGACGGGCAGCCTTCTTTGAAAAGACTGGAACACTGCGCGACATGGTGGTAACTCACCTCTTTCAAGTACTCGGCTTTGTCGCTATGGACCGACCTTCGTCACTCACCGCTGGGCCACTGCGAGACGAGGTTTGCGAGTTCTTCGCCTCGATCAAGGCGATCGACCCTGCCTACGTCGTTCGCGGCCAGTACGAGGG
>DATLTI010000163.1:0-4631 GCA_035533675.1 Acidimicrobiales bacterium
GCCCGGCCAGAGACAGCCCGCGTCCTCATTCGACAGCTCCTTGAACCATTCAGGGCCGATGGGCAACAGCGGTTCCCGATGTGATCCCTTTTCTCGTCTCGCCCGTAGTTCAAGGTAGCCAGCACGACACGTCGCGGGGACAACGTGGATCAGCATCGGTGCATTGTGCATGGACCGGTTTCGTACGCATAGCCAATATCCGAAAACGATGAACAGGGGAGAATTCGAGATGGAACAGACAAAGCAACATGGAGTGGAAATTCGCCGGGTCGCAATTGGGCGCATCGCGGCGGTCGCTTTCGCTGTTGGGGGCCTTGCGACATCGGTCTTTGCAGTCAGTAGCGCCGGTGCTGTGACAGGTCACACGACAAAGAGTGTTGTCATCTCGACGGTCAAGAACAAGACGCTTGGCACGATCCTCGTGAGTAGCAACAAGACGCTCTACACGCTGAAGGCAAGCAAGGTGGGCTGTACAGGTGGATGCACGAAGATCTGGCCTGAAGTCGTCCTGCCAAAGGGCGTGATGAAGGCGACCGCAGGGATCGGCACTAAAGCATCGGAGCTTGGAACCGTGATGCGTGCCGGCGGTGTCCGCCAGGTGACCTTCAACCGTAAGGCGCTCTACTGGTTCAGCGGAGACAAGTCTGTCGGACAGGTGCACGGAAACGGCCTAAAGGATCTGTGGGGCACGTGGTCGGTCGTCGTCACAGTAAAGCCGACATCCTCAGTCTCGTCAGCAGGTTCCGTTTCAAGAACCACTTCGACGACTAGTGGTGGCGGCTACGGCTACTGAGCATCAACGCGGTCAGCGCGAGAGCCGATGTGACATTGCGCGCGAGTCTCGTTGGTGAAGTCTCCGACACTCCCGGGTCTGCAGATGACGTGCCGAGCCAAGTGTGCCCATCCAGATAGGAGCATTCCATGTGGGTTCGAGGAATTATCGGTGTCGTGCTCTGCTTGATCGGCGCGGTCTGGATCGCACAGGGGACGGGCGCATTGCACGGGTCGGGGATGAGCGGCCATGGTCAGTATGCGGTTCTTGGTGTCGTTGTGATCGCGATCGGCTTGGTACTGCTCATGTGGGCAAAGCATGTCCGGAGGAGCCGACCGACGAAAACGGCCTGACCTCTCGACCATCGGCTATCAAGACGTCTATCGCAACACTGATGAGCGCAGTCCGTCAGAATCTCTAAACGCTACGAAACAACCGCAACGTCTTGGTGGATTCTCAACCAGACGGAACTGTGCGGTTTGTCACCGACCCGGCGCTGAGGGACACCGCCTGCGACTCGCTGTCGTTCTTTTTGAGCCATGGACGCGACACGTCTGAACGCCTCATGGAATATCGCGACGGCCTTTCTGGACCTGTCTTGGTGGGGCGCGGATCAAAGTGGAGGTGACACCGGATTCCGCTCCAGATTCAATTCCGTGTTCCGGGAGCGAATTTCGCGCGCTGTGGCAAGCCTCGCTGGTTCCTCGAACACACAGATACGGATGTCGTTCCTTGCACTGATCGGTACTTTGAGAAGCGTCTGCGTCTGGGGCTGAGCGATGGGCGTCAACGTATTACGGATCCAGCGTGGGACGGCCCAGGCGCATGGGTCATCGCTCCGCGTCTCTCGATGTGACGGCGAGACCGCCGGGAGCCGCTGACGTTCGTCAAAATGCGCAAGTAAGGACTTGCGCAATGGATCAATTCGTGCAAGTCTTGACTTGCGAATGGGCGACTAAGGGGAGGTTAATTAGGGCATGAGCACAGATCGAATCGAACGCGAGATCAAGATTGCAGCACCGGTTGAGCGCGTGTGGGCGGTTCTGACCGAGCCACAGCACGTCGGAACGTGGTTTGGCGCAGGAACGCCGGCAGAGATCGATCTCCGTCCCGGCGGCGTCATGGTGCTCAATCACGGTGAACACGGAACATATCCAACCGTGATCGTCGAACTGGATCCACCTTTCTATATGTCCTACCGGTGGGCGAGTGCGTTTCCGGGTGTCACCGCGACGGAGAGTAACTCCACACTCGTCGAATTCTCGCTTACACCCGAAGCCGATGGCACGATCTTGCGAGTCGTCGAAAGCGGATTCGACAGCATTTCGATCCCGCCCGAACGTGATCCGAGCGCCGGCTACGAGAGCCACTCGCAGGGATGGACCGGCGTCGTCGAGAAGCTCAAGCAGTACACCGAAGGCCAGGACGCATCGCCACTCGTCACGACAGTGTGAACGCAGTCGAGGAGGTATTGAGCGCGCTTGCAGATCCAACTCGGCGTGAGCTCCTTGAGCGTCTCGCCGAGCGGGGCTGCGCGACTGCGACGACGCTCGCGGGCGAACTGCCAATCAGCCGCCAAGCAGTCGTTCAGCATCTGGCGGTCCTCAATGCGGTGGGCCTGGTGAACGGGAGGTGGTCGGGCCGAGAGCATCGTTTCGAGGTCCGCACGGAGCGACTCAACGAGACGGCGAGATGGATGAATGATCTTGCCGTCAAGTGGGACCGGAGACTCGAGATGATCCGTCAGATCGCCGAGTCCGAGGTCTAGAACTCGGACATTGGTCGGTAGTGGTCGTCTTGGCGGCCTCTTGAAGGAATTCGAGCGTTCACTCTCCCGACGTTTTGGGAAAGTGCCTCAGGGGCCGCCTTTGCCGCGCTCGAGGAGCTGAGCTGCCGCCATCGCGAATATCCCATTTTTGGCCGGAGCTTTTGAGTTCTATGTCCTATCAGTTTGAAACAACTCCGCCGCGGTCATGGTGGATTCGCACCGAGCCGTCGCGATCTAAGACGGAGCAAACCCCAAGTGCTGATTCAAGCGCGGCGAACTGACGTATTACGTTGTCTGCTGCTCGAAGGCGGCATCGAACCCTGAACGTCGAATCAGTGAGACCCTCGTGCATCTTGATGATCCCCTCACCTGTCCGAGCTTGCTCGTCTTTTTGGTGAAGGCGCGGTTCGATTTCGAACGCCTCCGCGACGGTAGCGAACGCCACGAACAGCTCGATGAGCTCTGCCGGGCTGAAATCGAACGCACTCACATCCATACCCAAATACTAAGTCAAAAGGAACTCCTGAGAATCTAGGGAGGTGTCCCGAATACTTCGCCGAGGGCGCGACATGAGTTTGAGCAAGTCTCGTCGCTCGACTCCCATCCCCAAGCCGTTGTAGTGGGCGGTCGCGAGACTCGCCCTGATGTACCGCTTACGGACGGTCGTGATTACAGAGTGTGGACACCGATAGTCGTTCCGTTCTAGACGCTCGTCGCGGCCTATTGACGGTTTGGGCGTTTGTCTAATAATCGCCCTATCTCCGTGGGTAGGCGAACCTTTCGGGTCACGGCACTGGCACGGCCAACTCGATTGGCTTTCACCGGCATTCATCACGCCGCGCAAATCCTCTTCAATGGATCGAGCCGTTGCACTTATCGCGTTCTCTTGGTCCAGTTCGGCCGATTGCCGGCACGTACCGACGCCTCGTGTGACAACAGCGTCCTTTTCAGATCAAGGCCACCCCCATATCCGGTCAGCGCCCCGTTTGCACCGATGACGCGGTGACACGGAATAACGAGCGCAATTGGATTCACATGATTCGCCATCCCCACAGCTCGCGGGGCTTTGGGGCGACCGATCGCTGTCGCCACCTCGCCATAGGCCGCGGTCGTGCCGTACTCGATGTCGCAGAGTGCGTTCCAAACCGAGAGCTGGAAATTGGTGCCTGATGGCGCAAGCCCAATGGTGAATATCGTGAGGTCGCCGGAGAAGTAGGCCGAGATCTGCTCAGCAACTGGCTTGAGCACTCGGTCGTCCCGAGTGTACTGATCGGTGATTTTCTCAAACGGCGCAGTCGCGGGGAGATGGAGTTCGACAAGAGATGATCCGTCACCCACGAGCAGCATCTCTCCGACTGGCGTTGCGATGACCGAGAAGAATCGCTCCTCGTTTGGCTCAATGAATCTCGGATAATTTGCTGAGCGTCGCTCTGTGGATTGCATGTTTGTGTTCATGTGGACCTCTCTTTGAGACTCGTTGATTCCAGTTGTTGATGCGCGTTCCACAGGTGCATCAGGCCATACGAGCGCCAAGGCCGCCACGCCTTTGCGTAACCAAGCGCGCTCTTCTTGTCTCCGGGATAACCGAGACTGTCGAGCGCTCTGCGTACTCCGAGATCACTCTCGAGAAACGCGTCCGGGTCGCCGAGACCACGCATGCGGATGTAGGACGATGTCCATGACCCGACTCCTTTGATGCGCTCGAGGCCCTCCGCGACACGATCGCGATCTGAGCCCGAGCTGAGATCGATCTTTTCATCGGCAATTGCACGTGCAAGCGCGAGCACGGTCTCACAACGAGAACGCGGCATGGGAAGATCAATTTCATCAAGCCGAGCGAGCCGGATCGTCTCAGGGAATGTATGGGTGATTGAGCCAAACGGTTGATCGAGCGGCTCGCCGTATCGGGAGACGAGTTGTCCCGTAAGTCTTCGCGCCGCGCTGACCGAAACCTGTTGTCCGAGCACCGCGCGGATCGCGAGCTCCTCTGGGTCGACGTGCCCAGGGAGTCGCAGGCCTGGCATCGATCTGACGAGGCGGCCAATATGTGGATCCCCGCCAAGCGCGTCGAGAATCGCCAGCGGATTTGCA
>DATLTI010000164.1:0-21506 GCA_035533675.1 Acidimicrobiales bacterium
GCTGAGACTCGTCACCGCCGTGCTCGTCGAACAGCACGATGAATGGGAGGTTGCAGAGCGGCGTTATCTGTCGGAAGAGTCCATGGCACTGATCGACGCGGCGCCCGAACCAGGGATCGAAAACCCGTCAATGGCACTCGCAATTACTGCGTGACAGACTGACCGGGTCAAGATCATTTCGGCTCAGCCGATTTACACCACTTGGTGGGACGCGATCCCAGCAACTAAGAATGTATCGGCGTTTGGGTCAGTTCATGAATGTTCAGGACCATTCAATATCGTTGTCGACACTGAGGATTTGGTGCATCCTCGTCCAACCGTAACCACTTCAAGTCATCGACGTTGCTTACGGAACTGAAGCGGTTTGCCCCAGCCACCAGTTAGTGATCATCGACTATCCATGATTTTAAAAAGTCCAAGCGCGAGCATTAAGGCATGCAGATTCCCGACCCAATAGGAGCAGTCGGTTTCGGACGCGGTCTTTTGGCAACTCGGCGACGACGGCGTGTGGGACCGGCAAGAGAAATCCGGGAGACTTTGCTTTTATGTCAAGATGGTTTTCAAGAGATCATCGACAAGGCCGGTGCATACTCCACTTACTTTGACAAAAATCACACTTAGGACCAACACCTAAATGATCTTCGCTATCGACCAAGTGACAGACAACTTCAAGAATGTCTCGCCAAGGTATCCAACTGGTGTCGCATAAAGGGCGCAAACAATGCTGCTAATTACAAATGACGAGGTCGAAAAGTGCTTGACGATGCCAGCATGCGTAGAAGCACTCGATGCGGCCTATCGCGATCTCGGTAATGGTGCTGCCGTTGAGGTACCGCGCCAAGATGGGGTCGTCGAAAACCCGAGGCCGGGAGCAGTGCACGGTCTGAAGACCATGTCGGGCAGCTGGCCAGCAGCAGGAGTCGCAGCGGTCAGAATCGACTCCGACGTTGTGCATTGGCCAGTGGTCGATGAGGCACCGCGTCGTGTCAAAATACCCCTATCGCAGGGAAACCGATATAACGGGATTGTCCTCCTCTTCTCTACTGAGACCGGTGAACTCTTGGCCATATTCAACGATGGCTATGTTCAAAAGACTCGGGTCGGCGCGACCTCGGGTGTCGCTGCTCGGTACCTCGCCCGCGAGGATGCCGAAGTTCTTGGACTGATTGGATCTGGTTGGCAGGCAACGGGGCAGATCGAGGCGATGGCAGCTGTACGCCCTCTTCGGTTGGTAAAGGTGTTCAGTCCGAGGCGAGAGAACCGGGATGGCTTTGCCGAAAGATATCGCAAGCTTCTCGGGATCGAGGTCAGGTCCGTGGAAAGTGCTGACGAAGCGGCCGACGGAGTGGATATCCTTGTTTCCGCTACGAACTCCATGAGTCCAACGGTGCAACGGGAGTGGCTACGGCCTGGGCTCCATGTAACGAGCGTGCGGGCGTCGGAACTTTCTCTTCAATTATTGGAAGCCGTCGATCACCTCGTCGTACACACCCAGGACATGGTAACGGCTTACGCTACCGTTGGCCGCGCTCAGGAGATCCCAGAGTTTATAAATGGCGACTACGCGGTTCCAGACTGGGGCGATTTTAAGCTGCACGAATACCCTGAATTGAAAGACGTTGTTGCAGGTAAGGTCGCTGGACGAACGAGTGTACGCGATACCACTTGCTTCCATAATTTCAAGGGCCTCGGATTGCAGTTTGCCGCGATGGGGTCCTTGATATATTCCGAGGCGCGCAAGCGTGGGTATGGCCACGAGGTTGACGACCAATACTTCAGCCAGCTGGTTCATCCTTGACCGTGATCGGTGACAGAGTGTCGAGGATCGCAAACTAAAGGCATTGATGCAAAAACTTGCTGGTGTGTTCGAACATCAACCTGTCGTTGCCTCTTCTCAGTTGAGGCGCCAAGATTTACCCGGGACTCCATGTTGTCACACACAAGAGTCGAGACGAGAGCCCATCACGGTGCTGCACTATTCATGACTTTTTACCAACTCGACTGGCAGATACGTCCTCTGATCGCCACGCGGCTGGCGCATTTGAGAGCCGACTACTTTTTGGCGGCCTCGAAGTAGGGATTTGCACCATCCTCGTGCGCCGTCACGTCGACGATCTCTACAATTTCCGGAAACGCCTCCCGGATTGCCACCGAGATGCCTTGGCTGAGCGTCACCGCAGCCATCCCGCAGCCCTGACAACCACCCGACAGTCGCAAGAACGCGGTGCCTTCTTCAACGGCGACGAGGTCGACGTGGCCGCCGTGCGCCGCGATCTGCGGATTGATCTCCTGCTCCAGGATCTGAAGCACCGCGATCTCGATCGAACTCGACAGGTCGCTCACCGGCGGCGGCCGGAACGTGGACTGTAGTGATGGCCTGTTCGGATTCAGCATCACGAGACCGTCAGCACCGACGTCAAGGGTCGCTCCGCGTATGGACGAGATGCTCTGGGTGATTACCACAACCGATAGGTCGCCGACCTCGACGACCGCGTCTTGCGCGCTTGCGTCCGAGATCGCTGCGAACCACATGTCGTAGGTGTAGGCCCCGTCTCGCTCGCCGTTCACCTCGACAAAGAGGGCGAGACTCCCGGCATGCTCCTCACTCGCTCGCGCGCTGACAATCAGGTCGGTGGCGGCGGGCGTCACATGGAGGACTGCGCTGGCCTCGTACTGCTCATTTGAGAAGACGCTCATATCTCCATGCTATGGCAAGCGCAGTTCGGGCCATCCGTCATTCAAGTGATCGGTCGAGGCTCCCTCGGGGTCATAATGGAAGACGTGCCCACGGTCATGCTGATTATCCCGAGCGCTACCTACCGCGCAGCAGAATTCTTAGCAGCCGCCGCCAAGCTCGGAGTAGACGTTGTGACGGGCTCGGACGCGCCTGCGACTCTCGCTGCAAACATGGGCGACCACTTCATCGAACTCGAGCTCGATCGACCAGACGACGCTGCTGCGAAGATCGTTTTGCTCGATAGCCGCGTTCGGCTTGATGCGGTCATTGGCGTCGATGACCAGGGCCTGCTCATCGCCGCAATCGCCTCTGAGCGGCTCGGGCTGCGCTCCAACCCTCCATCGGCAGTAACAATTACCCGCAACAAGGTCGCAATGCGTTCCGTCCTCGCCACACACGAGGTGTGCCAGCCCGGCTTCGAGGTGATCGATCGCGGAGTCGAGGGAGTCGAGGGACTCGACTGCCGCATCGTCAAAGCTGCCCAACGCCTCGGGTACCCATGTGTTGTAAAGCCGTCGAACCAGGCGGCAAGCCGCGGGGTGATTCGCATCGATAACGACGAGCAGGCGGCGATGGCCGCGCACCGCATCGAAGCGCTGCTCGCATCGGACAACGACCACGCCTCCCCGCTGCTCGTCGAGCGCTTCATCGCTGGAGCCGAAATCGCGATTGAGGGACTACTCCATGAAGGCAAACTCGAGGTACTCGCCGTCTTTGACAAGCCGGACCCGCTCGACGGACCTTTCTTCGAAGAGACGATCTATGTCACGCCCTCTTCTCGCGACCCCGTGCTTCTTGGTGCCGCGTCGCGGCTGGTTGGACAGGCCTGCGCGGCGATAGGCCTTGTCGATGGACCAGTGCATGCAGAGGTGCGTCTTGTGAACAACCAAGCTGGCCCTGGGGGCGCCATGCCCGTCCTCGTCGAAGTTGCCGCGCGCACCATTGGGGGGCGATGTTCGCAGGTACTCTCGTTCTCACGGGGCAAAAGCCTGGAAGAGATCGTCATCGCGCACGCGCTCGGTCTCGACGAAAGAAACCCGCGACGGCTGGCCTCGGGTGCGAGCGGCGTGATGATGCTCCCGATCGCCTCCTCGGGATGGCTCGTCGCCGTCGATGGGTGCGAGGAGGCGCTTGCCACCGAAGGCATCACGAAGATCGAGATCGCGATCCGGGCGGGCACGTGGGTCGAGGCGCTTCCCGAGGGCAATCGCTACCTCGGCTTCCTCTTCGCGAGGGGCCGCCATCCCGCTGACGTCGAACAGGCGCTGCGACGAGCACACGCCAAGCTCGATGTACAGATCAATCATGATCGCATTACCGGGTCTGCTAGCGCCTGCGCTACAGAGGTCGCGTAGCTATGGCCCACCTCCTGCTGCTGTCAACCTACGAGCTCGGCGAACAGCCTCTCGGCATCGCGTTGCCAGCTGCGGTCCTCGGCGCGGCCGGACACGAGCTGTCAGCGACTGACCTCTCGCTCGACACCTGGCCGACAAACCAGCTCCAGCAGGTCGACGGTGTCATCTGCTCGGTGCCGATGCACACCGCTCTCCGACTGGCAGTCGCCGCGATCAAGCGCGTCCTCACTGAGTGCCCACAACTCCCCATCGCGCTGGTCGGCCTCTACGCGCCGGTCGCCGAGAGGCTCGGGGTGCTCAGGCCAGAAGATCTCGCGACGACAGGCGTGGATAGCCTGGAGCTGCTTGGTTGGGCGGCACAGCTCGGTGACAAGACGCTGCACGCGACCGAGCAGGGGGACATGCTGCCGAGGCGAGGCCTGTTGCCTCCGCTTGACCGTTATGCGCACCTCGAACGAGATGGCATGGAGCTCCTAGTGGGAGCGGTCGAAGCGAGCACGGGTTGTAACCACCGTTGTCGGCACTGCCCGGTGCCGCTCGTCTTTCACGGCCGTTCGCACGCGGTCGATCTGGACCTCGTCCTCGGCGACATCGGCCAGCTCGTTGAACTCGGTGCCGGCCACATCCACTTCGCCGACCCGGACTTCTTGAACCGGCCCCAGCACGCGCGGCGCGTTGCGAAGGCGATCGCTCATGAACACCCCGGACTCAGCTTCGATATCACCGCGAAGATCAGCCATCTCCTTCGATACCGCGACCTGCTCCCAGAGCTCGCCGAGACGGGCCTCGCCTTCGTCATCTCGGCCTTTGAATCAACCAGCGATCTCGTGCTCAGCCGCCTCGACAAGGGACACTCTTCACGCGATCTTGGCGAGGCTGTCAAAGTGCTGCGCGCGGTGGGAGTCGAGCCGCGACCGTCGCTGCTCCCCTTTACTCCCTGGACAACCCGGCAAGACCTCATCGAGCTGCTGGATTTCGTCGCCTCCTACGACCTCGTCTGGAACGTCGACCCGGTCCAGTACACGATCCGGCTGCTCCTGCCGCCCGGCTCTCTCCTTCTCGATGATCAGGACGTAGAGACCCGGGCCGCGCTCATCGGCTACAACGCGGAAGAGCTCGGCTATACCTGGAAGCATGCGGATCCGCTACTCGATGATCTCCAGCGTGCCATCAGCAACACCGTGGAGCAGGCGACACACAACGACGTTCGCACCGATGCCGCCTATGAACAGATCCGCGCTCTGGTCTTTTCGACGTTTGATCTCAACGACCCAGGACCACCTACCCCGATCAATGTAGGACGTGGTGACGGACCAAGCCGTCCGCGACTATCGGAGCCGTGGTTCTGCTGTGCGGAGCCGACCAAAGAACAGTTCAAGCGGTTCGCGGACGCGCGTCTGCCAGATACTGAGCCGGTAGCGGTCACGCTCGGCGATCGGCGGTCTCGCCTCGGAGGTGACCACAGCTGACGCGCAAGATTTCATAGATGGTTTGAAATGCCGTTTGGATTAGTTCACCCACGTTCACGACCGTTCAATATCGTTGCAAGTTCGTTACAAGCACTGCAGATGGGGTACATCTTCTCCTACACCCTTGGTGGGATGCTGCCGCCGCATCCCGACACCATGACGCGCAACTTCACCAAGCCGCACAAGAAGAATGGCATCGCACGCGATATCCATCTCCACTCGCTGCGACACTTTCAGGCGACTGCGCTCGATTCGATCATCTCTGAACGACAAAAGCAGGCTCGGCTCGCACGCTCAAACGCTGCTACAGGCAGAGCCGCCAATGAGCCCGCCGCATTCAAGGCTGGCTCAGATAACTTCGAGGAAGACATTGAGCCGCTCGGCGATCAACTTACGCCTCTCAGAAAGGAATTGCTCGTAACGATCTACGGTCAACAGTTCATAGTCAGCAGGTATGCACTGAGCCACGAATGGGCCATTACCGAGGCTCTTTATCAGCGCCGGCAGATACTCGCTCGGCGGGTTTGCGCTGATCTTTCGATTCGTGCGTCCGGCGATGAAGGCGAGATTGGCTATGTCGTCGATGTCCTTCGTGACGTGAATGCCCTTGAGTATTGCCTTGGGAAAGATGTGGTGGAACTGCAGATTGTGCGCGACACCGACATGGTCCACGGAAATCTCAAGCTGAGAGAACCAGTCCTTGGCGCCGGCCTTTCGGAAGGCGAGGAACATGGTCTTGAAGAGAGCACTTCGCTGGTTACGGCCCTCGAGATCGCCGGGCAAGACCTCAAGACGTCCAACCTGGAGAAGAAGTCGCTCAAGCATCTCCGCTGCACCCCCACCGTCTCGCAGAAGCGCAATGTCCTGGTCGAGGATGGTCTCGCTCGAACCGCGCGAGTACCTTGCTTTTGCGTTGGCGAGCAGTATCCACTTGCTGAGGAGCCGGCTCTCCTCCGGCGACAACTTGTAGTCCTTCTTGTGGCCGAAGTAGGCGACGGCAATCAGGATGAACGGAGACGAGAGCAGAGCGGGGCTGTCAATGCTCAAGTTGCTCTTCATCATGTTGAGGGCGAAGTTCATTCCCTCGCACGCTGTTTTCCAGCCTTTTTCGAGCTGCTCACGTGGAAGACTGCCAACGGACTTGAAGCGCGATTGGTGCGTAGTCATCGCGACCATCGCCCGCAAGAAGAGTGAGAGATCGAGATCAAACCCCGAGTTTGAATACTCGCCCTGGAAGCTCTCGAAGAGCGCCAGGGAGTTGGGCCACTTCGCAGTGATCTGAGCGAGAGCGAGGTCGGAGCTGCGGAGTTTCGCGCCCAGCGAATTGACACGCACAAAGATCTCGGTGACTTCGTCGTAGGACATCGTCCGCTCCAAGATGTCCATTCGGTACTCGTAGTTCTTGATGCTCCGCAATCTGGCAAGTCGTTCCGAGTACTTCTCGTACCGAGGATCGTCGATCCTTTCTATCCCCATCCGGGAGAGGAACTTGGAGTCACTCGTCGTGATGAAGACCTCGGAGACCTTCACCCAATTGGGCTGATTCGCGAGTTTGTTCGTCGCCACCAGGAAGGTCATCTGCTGGAAGCGCCGCTGAAGCTCATCCTCCGTGAACTCAGGTTCGACACCGCTGGTGATCGCCTCGTCATCCTCCGACTCTTCTTCCACCTCAGTGACAAAGGACAGTCCCTCGGGATGGTCGAGGTTGAAGAGAAGATCGATGGGTTTCTTGCGCCCCCGGACCTTGACCGGAATCCCGCGAATGACAGCCGCAAGCGAAGTGATGCGCTGCTGGCCATCGAGAAGCAGCCTCGTGCTCGGATAGGGGTTTTTCGCTTGCTCGATCGAAAACTCCTGCAGAGGGACGTCGTATTCGGTGTCCCAGATCAAGATCGTCCCTGATGGGTATCCCCGGTAGAGCGAGTCAAGGAGGTCACGAACCCGAGTTGCACGCCAGACGTAGCGCCGTTGCATCTCTGGGAGGCGAAGCTGTCCAGTCTCAACCATAGTGACGAGTTCATCAACCGTTGCTTGTGCCTTCGACATCTCACCCTCCCCGTCTCCATCACTATACGGTGGGAGCGTGTATTGGACCTACGAGAACTGGGTGCATAAGTACGCGCCGGTCCACCGAGCCGACTGCGCGCACTGCAAAGACGGAGAAGGCTCTCGTGGTGCGACCAACAGCCACGCGGGCCGCTGGCTCGGTCCATGCGAACGGTTCGCCAGCGGCCTGGATGATCCGGTGCAGTCGGGCGAGTCGCACATTCGAGGGTACGAGAAGCTCTCACCAGACAATGGGCTCAGAACCAGAGAGCGTTACCCTCAAGCGGAAGGTGTTCGGAGAGGCAAGAACGACCATCAACAGAGCGTAGGCGTGGGAGAACCAATCGATCCACTAGGACGAGTAGACCTCCGCGATCACCACGAAGTAGCCCCGCACCGACCATTACGTGACTGCTGACACGGTGACCTCGCGAAGTATCGCCCGGATTTCGAACATCTTGCGCTGTTTCTGATTGGCAAAGAAGATCTCGCCGGGGTTCATCCATCCGATGCCGACGAACTCATACTCGGGCTTTAGACGATTCGGGGCATCATCTCCGAACATCGCTTTTCTGCGGTCCTCTTGCCACTTCGCACGTTCGGCTCTGAGGAACTTAAAGGTCGTCGACCATGACCGTGATTTGGTGAGCCAGTGTCCTCGGAATCCGAGGGTATGTGCCCAACGACGCAGGCCAAGGTTGCCGAGCTCGGGATCGCCTCCAAGATGCCAGGCAGTCTCCGCGAGTCGTCGAAGATGAGGGGTGAGATCGCGATTGGCAAGGTCGTCTTCTGATCTGATCTTTCGGTCGAGTACGCCGTCGTCATCGCTCGATTTCGTCGCGTACTTCGCGACGTATCCGGCAACTCCTCGACGGGGCGTCGAATTGTCTTGGTCCATGATCTGGAGATCGAGCTGGGATCCGGACCGGGCGATGCCCCTGCCCTGAGGGTATCGAACACCCACCTGGGCCACGGCCATCTCAATCGCTGTCGCGAGCAACTTGCCATCGAGCTTGAGGTTTGAGGACTCGTCGACTTGATCGAGTCTCGCGACGACATGGAGATGAATCACGCCGCGCCTTTGGTATTCGACGACCTTAACGAACGAGAGCCGGATCTCCTGATTGAAGGCTCTCTGGGTGAGTCCGTAGAGCTTTGCGAGATTGCGGCGGGTGTAGATCGTGACTCGTCTCCAGAGCTCTGGGGCAAGCGCGTTGAAGAGCACCGCGCGTTCATAGTCGTGGCAATCAACGCGCAGCGGAGCTCCCACAATTTGGTCACTTGGAGCGTGTTTCCTAGCACACGACCGTGGTTACCCATGAATGCAGGTGTCTGTTCTTCCCGGACGACAGGGAAGGTTTCGGCCGTCGCGTCTTAATGACCGGTGTACCGCGCCAAACGAAGGGGCGGTCAGCGTGGCAAAGACAACCGGGTGCGATCTGATCTCCTCGGATATCCCTTTGCCACCATCGAGACCGGAGAGGACGAGCATGCGAGCGTCTTTGCGGTAGCGATCGGCACAGGACGGGCATCGGGTCGATCTTCTGTTGCCACAGGACTTGAAGTACTCGGCGTGAGAGTTGGTCCCTCCTCGAGCGGTTGCTCTCAGTCGAACGGGTTCGCAGCACCAGGAACATGAGCTTCCACGCGCCTCGAAACCTTCCCAGCCATCTTTTGTCCGACAGGTCTCATAGACACCATTGAGAACCTTCTGATCGAGTGTCTGTTCCATGGCACCAAGCTGAATCCTTTTGCCTACTGATATAGCTACCGAATTTCTAGATATAAAAAGAAGCAAAATGCACACTTTGCGACGCTCTCGGACGCATTGAGACAGAGGTGAAGTCCAGACCCCGGACCTGTAGCCCTGGGGTCTGGACTTCACGATGATCAATACCTTGAGAAGTCAGATCTGCTGTGAGAAGTTTCTATACGTGATCAAGCGGCACACCCCGCCGTTAGACCACGCCTTTGGAATGTCGTTTCTCTCAAAGTCGTAAGCTTCGGTGTAGCGAATAATCAGACAGCTTGAACGGATCCGTATGCACAGCAGAGAGTGGGCAAACGACTTCGAAATCACCGAAACCATCGAAGAAGTATTCATCTTCGGTGCTGGATTCTCAATATCTCTCTCGGAGGTTTTCCCAGACACTGATGACCTCGGTAACACGGTGATCACGCGTGCCCACATTAAATCAGGCTTTCCAGAAGGTGGCTTCAAACACGGCAACTTTGAAGCGTGGTTATCACGAATTTCCGTGGAGCAACCGTACTTGAGCGAATCCAACAACCTCTGGAATGCGACTCTCAGCTCGATTGTTCGAAGAAACATCGTTGAGGTTTTACAGGATGCGCAACGAGAGATGCTTGGTCATCCAGCAAAAACTTGGTTCTGCGAACTCTTGAGTCTTCTTCATGCGCGGCGATCGCCAGTCTTGACTCTAAACTACGACCTCGCCATAGAAGCCGGTGTTGCCGATCACGGACTCTGGGAGGGTGGAGAAGGTGCGCCGATTGATGCAGCCGATCTGCTCAATGGGACACCTCCACTTCCTCCCGGAGTTCTTCCGCACAAACAGCTTACGGCCGCATTTCAGCTGCTAAAGCTTCATGGTTCGCTCGACTGGTACGCGGTCACGAATGATACAACCGGTGCAACCCTGAGCAGGACCCCACTCTTGGGTACTTTCGAGCATCCTCAGGAGTTCGACCTGAAGTCGCTTGAACAGCTAGTTCCGGGCCGAGAGACTTTTATTGTTCCACCTTCTATCACTAAGACTATGGGCTACGGAAACCCAATCATGCGCCAAGTGTGGCGAAATGCTGCTGCCGTTCTAAAGTGCGCAAAGAAGGTGGTGCTTGTCGGTTACTCGCTGCCAACAGCTGACCTTGTGATGCGGGGCATGCTCGAAGATTGTTTATCAGGTCGCGATGTCATTATCGAAGTTGTCAACCTCAAGGCAAAGCCTGTGATCATGGCTCTCGAATCGGCTGGGTTGGGTGAACACCAGATAATTGTGACTGAAGGACAAAACTGCGTTGAAACATTTACCTACAAATATCGCGATCAAGTTGCAGCATCAGTTACCGATTGGCTTCGATCTCTGGAAGGATTGGATTCCGCTGAAATTCAACTTCATGCACCGTGGGGTGAGATTCGGCAGGTTCGCTTTCCAGATACGCGCAGGATTCTTGCAATTGAAGAAGCTTTAACGACGGATTCGTCCCTCACGCTAAAAGTGTGTGGCGACGGAGAGATTGCCACCACCAATGGTCTAGCGTTCGGCGAACTTCTCCGTTCTCTTGGCAACCGCAAGAGCTTATGGCTTACTGCCGATGCATACATGTCGTATCCGGTAGTCGCAGGTTTTGACTATAGAACCGCTCGCCAAGGAATCCCGCGCGTGACGTTAGTGCCCGCCGGGAAAATTCAACGTCGCTAAATTTAGACAAGCGGCTCTTCAAGACAACGAGATTAAAGCAGAAATGCAAGGCGACATCAAAGTTGTTCGAAGCATCGGTCAGATAGTCAATTCGCGATGAGATTCCGTTGCGCCCGGTTAATAAAATCATTCGATGTTTCGCTATATAGATTCGTCAAAGCACACAGTTTTACGTGCCTTGATTATTCCGCGGGTTTGATCCACCGAGTCATGGCCGCGGTAAAAGCATCGAGTCGCCTCAAATCTTTTAGCTGACTTGCCCGATACGAAGCACTATTGTCGCAATCGTGGCGTACTGGTGGGTAAACCAGAAACAGACATGGCGTCATGAGATCTCTGGCGAATACCTCTGGTCTCCCAAGACCGCAGCCGGCGGTCGGCGAAGCATCTTTTATGACAACATGACGCTTCTCGAGCCAGGAGATGTTGTCCTTTCTTACTTCGACGGTGCCCTTCGTTACGCAGGAGTGGTCGTGAGCCGAGCCGTCTCGGAACCTAAGCCGGATTTCGGATTCGCGGGAAACGCGTGGGCCAATGATGGCTGGTCGGTAGAGATGCGCTTTACGCAACTACCAATTGTTGTTCAACCCCAAGAACATCTTCAACTCTACGACTCGGTAAAACCTGAGCGATACGGTCCTATGAATAATGCTGGTCGAGTCAACCAGCAATACCTCTTCGCGATTCCGAGTGCCCTCGGAGAGCATTACCTGAAAACTGGCGGGCTGAGTTCGGCAATAGTCGATGAAAATGCCAAGTTTGATCCCTCGGTCGACCTTCTTCTCCATGAAGCCGAAGAGATACTTGCGGATACACACCTGACCGCGACCGAGAAGCACGTTCTGGCTCGAGCGAGAATCGGGCAAGGCTTCTTTAAAGAGCAGGTGCGACGCTTAGAGCCAGTCTGTCGGATCACGGGAGTAAGTGAATCTCGCCATCTCATCGCGAGTCACATGAAACCATGGAGTAGCTCCGATAACAGCGAACGACTCGATGGAAATAACGGTCTGCTTTTGTCGCCCCACGTCGATCATCTTTTTGATCGGGGCTTCATAACATTTGAGAGCAACGGACAAGTTGTCGCATCTGCGCAATTGAACACAGATATTGTGAAGCGCTGGAAGCTCGATCTAACTGAGACGACACGACGATTTCGGTCGAGTCAGATTCCCTACCTTGAGTTCCATCAGGAGCATATTTTTCGGTCGAGTTAGTACCGGGGCTCCAGTTCTATGCAACGACTACCAAATACAAATTGAGGAGAACATGATTCACACGCTTTCAGCGCTTCCTAGTCTGACTGTCTCGAGTATTAATTTTTGGTGGCCCGAGGACTACTTCCGAGAGGTGCCAGAGAACGCCAATATTGTGGCCGCTCATGAACTTCTCAAGACTGCATCGACTTTGAACCCAGAGATTGTAAGAGTTCACGATGCCTCCTCTTTTCAGCGTGACGATTGCATAAAGCTCTATCGCGATGAATTTGCAACATCCGCTGTGGCTTGGGACTATCGAATAAGCAAGCTTTTCGGATCTCACAAATACCACGGATCAAATTCAGGACGCTATGTTCCAGCACTTGTCATTCGCTTCACAGGCGACGCGATTCAGGTTGTGGGGCCGCATGAGCAGTGGCGAAGAGTCTCAGGAGATACGCGATACGAACTGCACACTGTTTTCGACGTGCTGCACCTGTTAAACACGACTGAAAAAACGAGAATTTTCGAATCATGAAGAGCTCGCTGAACTCGAAATATGCATAATACGGTCTCAACGAAAAAGAGTATTTGAATCTAAGGCCCGGCGTCGGACGTCACTTTGATTTGAACCGGGACGGCGCGTAAGGTCCTTAGGATTAGAAATGTTCCTATATTTTCTAACTTCGCACAAGAGTTAGTGCGGAAACGATGAGCGCCGAATCATTTCTACGTTCGATGCTTGAAATTATTGCTGAAGGATGTCGCACAGCTACGCACGTCATCAAGTTCGAACCGTAAGCAACTCCTCTGACGATACGGGAACCTTTTGCATCAAGGGCTGCATATCCAGGCCACGGATTCCATTCTCGGAGCTCAGGAAACGTGCGAGCCAGGAACTTGGCCGGAGGAACCCCGAGGCAGATGATGCAACGTGGCTTGAACAGTTCGGTCTCGAGTTCGAGCAATCGATGACATCGATTGAGAAATGTCGACGTCAACGGGAACGGCTCCGTATCCTTTTTGAGATCGGGCAGACCGATGAACGCATTCGTAAGAAAGACTTCTCTCGGGTCTACATCGCGAAGAAGGAGACGCAGGTTTCGCCAAGTCGTCGGGAAACCACCAAGTTCACCCGAGAGGATCCGACGATACGAACTCAGCGTGGCCTGATAATTGCCAAGCACGAGAACGCCGCCGAGCGAAGGGCCTGGAAGTTCCTCAGTGAATCCAAGTTCACCGGGAACCACAAGATCCCATGCTGGAAGTGAAACCAAACCAGAGGCCCCAGGAAAGAACTGGGGTTCCGCGCACCATTCGGTAACGGGTGATACCCCCAAGGGAAGGTCTTCGGCGAACTCATCGGCGATGAACGCTCGAAGTTCCTGAATGGGGTGTCTCATAGTGTCGGACTCAAATGATACGAACTCACAAGCCTCTTCATCTCAGACCACCCGATCTTCGTCGCCTTGATCACTTCAAAGACACCAATGGAACTTTGGCCAATTGCGTCCGTGCGAACAGCGGAAAAACGAAAGATACCCAAACCTGCGGATTTTCACCAAACAAAAAACCAAACAAATCCGTCCAAAGTGCTCCCAGCTCGGCTCAATCGGTTATAGGATAATATTCAAATAAGCACAGTGAGCTGTACTTTTGCGACGCCGTGAGAACTGCTGCGACTGCATGAAATGGTCTTTATCTCGCTCTTAATCCGCAAGTTTCGGAAGCGATTCCGGTGGAAATTCTGAGCTGACACGTTAACAAATGGTTAATTCCATGTAAAACTCTGTGCACCTACCTCGACCGTCAAAACCTTACTAACAGGTTGAGAATCGTGCTTTAACTTCTGGCAGCAAACGATTGGCTCGCATGATGCTTCGGCTACTTCAGCTGGGATTTATTCCGTAGCACTTCTTTTGCTTCTTTCGACAACCGACGCCAGATCAGCTTCCATTCCTTTTCGTCATCGCAAGGGCGAAGAGGAACTTCAGAGAGAACCCTCAACTCAAGTTCGCGTGCGTAAGGATTTTGCGAAGATCCCTCTTCGGCCGGAAGAAAACGTGATTGTGCATCATCCCGCTTGCATTTTCCGCACCACGCCTTCAGATTCGGGTCGTCATTCGAGCCTCCATCGAGATGGTGCACTTTGGGAACGCTGTCTAGATTTCGAGTCAATGGATCGAAATCGAACGGTCTGCCACACTTCTCGCAATGTCCTTCAGCTCGTTTAAACACAAGCTCACGAAATTGCTCTGGTGCGGTTGGCTCACGAGCAGGATCAATGCCCTGCAAAACAAAGGCCAGTCTCAAAATTATTCCCTCTGCGATATCTGGACGCTGGTCTCTGCCGTCAGAACGATAAGAGCGCGCATACCGGACATAACTCGCAGACTCTTTGCACACGACTGAGCAATATAGAGGGGAATTTATGGTTACCTCCGAACTACCACAGCTACAGCACAATCCTGGAGTGAACAAGCGCTGGGAATCCATTCCATACAGTGTCGTTCACCCGTTTCCCGCTGTCGAGATAATAATTTACCATCCACTTCCCATGATTCCTGACGGTCCAGCATTTCAGATGCGAAAATATCAACAATGGATCATCTGCATGACTCGGCGGTTCGTGAAGCAATGCCTATACGCCTAGAAAGTCTGGACAAGCTCTCGGTTGACGAATATCTCGCCTGGTAACAGACTGACGAAGGTTGAATTCAAGGGAGAAACAATTGCCGTACGTTGAGACCGACGCGATCCGTATGTACTTCGAGAAATCTGGAGACGGAGATCCACTTCTCTTCATCTCGGGAACAGGTTGGAGTGGCGAGCACTGGAAGCTTGAGCAGGTTCCGTATTTTTCAGCGACGAATCGGGTCATCGTCTTCGATCATCGAGGCGTCGGCCACTCTGATCGGCCAGCCGGACGGTACTCAACCCGGATGTTCGCCAACGATGCGATTGCAATGCTCGACGCCATTGGCATTGATGAACCCGTACATATTCTGGGTCATTCGATGGGGGGTCGCGTCGCACAGTGGATGACCCTTGATCATCCAGAGCGCGTACGGTCGCTCATTCTCGCGGCAACAGGTCCTGGCCCAATTGATGACCGTCCCCACCTCCCCGGCATCACTCCAGAACACGCAGCGGAGTTCGTCGAACTTGGTTGGCCGGGATATCACGAGAAACACCTGCGTGGCTCGAACATGTTCCTCAATGCAAGCTCTGACGTCATTGAACGCTTCGCCGCGACTCACCGCGGCCAGTTCGGTACGGATCTTCTGAGTTACCTACGCCATCTCGATGCCCGTGTCCGCCACGACACAAGGGATCGTCTCTCTGAGATTCTCACGGATACGTTGGTGATCGTTGGCGCCGAGGACAACTACTCCTCGCCGGGTCACCTGGATACCTCGAAATATCTCACAGAAAAACTTCCCAATGCGGAGTTGGTCGTGATTCCAGAGGTCGCCCACGCACTGCATGTCGAATCGGCGGATATCTTCAACGAAGTCGTCGGAGAGTTTCTCTCTCGCCACTGATCCAGAGAGCCACCATCGTCAAGATGGTGAAACTGAACCCCCTCGCATCGACATAACGCTTTGGATCTTGTATCCCAAAGCGTCGACAGCGTCTGCAGTTCGCGCATTGGCCAGCCATTCTTGTGGCTCGCTCGTTTGACGCGCTACCTCGGGTGATGGGTTGACCCTACTGAGTCGCGCTCTGTCAGAACCTCTCGGCACAGATCATGTTGTTGACTGCCTCTATCGCACATCATCGAGCGAGTAAAGCCTGAGGGCGGTGCCTCGAATGACGTTTCGAAAAGTTTCTTCGTCAAGATACCCAAGATTCTCTGCAACGATCTGTTGAGAGTTGGGCCAGGTCGAATTGGCATGCGGGTAATCGCTTGACCACATGCAACCGCTCACGCCCTTCCACCATCCCAACATCTTCGATCCCACGGGATCACGAAAGAAGGTGGAAAATACCTGCTGGCCAAAGTACTCCGATGGCAATTTTGCAAGGTTCGTCGGGCGGCTCTCGCGGAATCGCTCGCAGTAATAATCGAGTTGGTCAAGAAGGAACGGTATCCAGCCGATCTCATTCTCCACGACGACAAATTTCAGATTTGGATGCCGGTCGAGGGCCCTGGACAAGATGATTTCGAGGAGCGAGTCGCTCACCGCGAGCAACTTTCGAGTGATCGACGTCTTGTATCCGTCGACTATGTGTTCAATGGAACCTTCGGGATGAGTCTGAGCCTGGGGTTCCTTGCGACCGTAGATGAATCCGGTGAGTATGTGCAGACTGACCGGCACGTTCAAAGATGCCGCTGCCTCCCAAAATGGTTCATAGTGCCTGCTCGTAAACGGCAGATCTGGATGAGGAGACTGCCAGACCTCGCACCCTCGCAACCCCCCTCGGACACAACGTTCGAGCTCAGCTATCGCGTGATCAATGTCATAGGTCGAAATGAGACCAACCCCAATGAGCACCTTTGGATTGACCTGGCAAAAGTCGATCATCCAGGAGTTGTAACGCTCAAATGCGCTCTCCTGCAGAGCCTGGTCATCGAGACCAAAGAGTCTCAACGCAAGTGATGGGTAAAGTACTTCGCCATCGACGCCGTCGAGCTTCATCTCATCGAGACGGGCAAGAGGGTCAACTCGTCCGTCGCGCTCATAAAAACGATGAGCCCCGAAGTAGCCATCCGGCAAAATTCCCTCCCACAGGCTCGGCTCTTCAATCACGTGCGAGTCCGCGGAGAAAAGCTGTGCCTCCGTTCTGTCAGGTTCAGCAGTACCCGAATGAGTCGACTGACCAGTAGCCATGCTTTACGCCCCCCGTTTGTAACTGCCCCAGCACCGCCTGTTGTAGCCCAAGTGACTCTACCTGCGCACTCGCTCGAATCAAGGAGGACCGTCTCTGGCATGCAGACTGTTCGCGAACAGTCTTGACGACAGAAATGCAGCGTGAAAGTTCTCGAGCGACAGCCCCCCTCTATTGTCTAAGAGTGACTTCTCGGGGGTGCGTTCGCCTTTGGCCCAGGTGTGGGCACAGGAAATTGATGTCATTGATTCGTTACCCAGTGCGGAGTTGATCCACGGATAGAACTTGCGCGTTCAATGTCTGTCGAACAATTGCTGTGCCCTTGGCTGACAGCGAGCCCGTGACGGTTCAACTCAAGGCTTGGCGAAGGACGTCAGTTTTCGCGTCGCGTGGCACACCGGTGGTGAACCAGAGCATGAGGTCGGGCCTGATCAAGTACGAGCTCATCAGCCGATAACGACCTGACCAAAGACACTGCAGAGTCCGAGAGCCTCAAGAATCAACAAGATCCCGACGATTGACAGCATCACCCACATTCGCCAACCCGCCACCCGTCGCGCCGCAACCGGAGCCATATACCAGGCACCGAGCAGGCTCGATGAACTCTCCGGAACAAGGCCGATTGCGATGGCGTCGTCGGCGAGGGGGCGATCCACCTCGGCACCGAGCGCGAGTTCTGAGAGTTCTTCGTCGGAGATCCCACCGATGGGAGGGCCTGGGTATTGGCCCCAATTGAAGTGATCTGACTCCGCTGAACGCGGCTCACTGGATAACGTCATCGAGATCGACAATCCTCCTCCCTGAGACGGTTCACAGCTCCTCACCTACCCTAACTGCGACGTGTGCCCGACGGGCAAAGCTGGCGGTGGGAGCCTCCTCTTCTCTCACCCGATCGCGGTGACCCTGACCGCTCGCGGGCAGACCGGGTCCGAAAAGAGATCCGCGTCCGTTGGTCGCGCGACCAATCAGCGACCGATCTCTGCAAAGCTCTTCACAGAAAAGTTCAGGCCACTTGGCCGAACACCGATTGACAAATTCTCTTTAATGAAGGAGAGACCAAATGAATTGGTCCTCGCCGCTCTATAGATTCTACGAGCATCGGCTGATTGGCAAGCTTCCACAAGATCGCATGCCTGCACACATCGGCGTCATCCTCGACGGGCACCGTCGTTTCGCAAAGCAAGAGGGACAGGCGGATCTGCTCGATACCTATCGTCAGGGCGTAGCAAAGCTCGAAGAGTTCCTCGAATGGAGCGCGCAGCTGCAGATCCCGGCAATTACGGCATGGGTGCTTTCAACAGAGAACCTGGATCGAACACCGGCGGATCTTGCCCCGCTGTTTGTCGTCCTCGAGGAACTTCTCAGAGGTATGCCAGCTTTGGCAAAGCGCCTCGGTTTTTCGCTTCAGGTCATCGGGAGTATCGACCTGTTGCCAGCCTCTCTCGCGCTTGCGGCAAAAGAGGCTGAACGAGACTCGCAGTTTGGCGGATGGCAGTTCAACCTCGCGCTCGGATATGGAGGTCGTCAGGAGATCGTCGACGCATGTCGCTCTCTCGTATCGGACCTCGCGCACTCAGGCGTCACCCCTGAAAATATCGCTGAGCACATCGACATCGCCGCTCTCTCCCAGCATCTCTACGCAAGCTCTCTTCCGGATCCGGACCTCGTTATCCGAACAAGTGGAGAGGCAAGGCTTTCCGGTTTTCTTCTCTGGCAGGCTGCATACTCGGAATTCGTATTTGTCGACCCCTATTGGCCCGCATTTCGCCGGGTTGACTTTCTCCGGGCACTCCGGGACTTTGTGCACCGGGACCGGAGATTTGGAAAATAGCGCGAACCAAGCCTGATCCACGCTCAACAGGCTCGCTCCACCGAGCCAGGCCGACGAAATCCCAGACGCGTCCTGTCATTTTGCACCGGTCGCGAGCTGGTTCTCACAGTTCGTGGTCAAACAGACAACGCCAGTCAATCTCGGTAAATCCGTAGTACCAATCGAGATAGAACAGAGATACCCGCTCCAGACGGCCGACCGGGATCGCCGAATTCTTTTTTGTACTGGAGTTTGTGAGCTGCGCAAACGAGAATGAATGACCGGCACCGTCGACCAATCCACGGCGATTCACACGCGCGAAAATCCATGCTGTTAAAACGCACCGAACAAGGGGGTCCGAATGAGCGCCGAAGATCCATCAGCTTCGAATCGCAACCGACCGATACTCAACGTGACAGACCGTCGTTCTCCCGGGATGCATTACATGGTGAGTGACTATGCAAGCACCCTTGACGAATCCATTCGCGCACGCTCGGTTGACAACTTCTCAAAGGTCTTTGCCATCAAGCCCGACGATCGGGTCCTCCTGTTGCTTGACAATGCAATAGATCCCCGGGTTGTCCGGTTTATCTGGGAGTTTGCCCGTGGTCGGGGTGCCGAGATCAAGGCGGTAACCCTTGATCTCCATGGTCTCTCGGGCGGACACAGTTCAGTCAACCCGGCAATACCAGAAGACGTGAAGCCGCTCTGTGAGTGGGCAACGTTCGTCGTCTCCACATGGTTTTCATCCGCGTCGAACCCCTATTTCAACAAACGCAGACGCGAGGGCCAGCGTTGGGTGAAGATCACCTATTTTCGCAATCTCGATATGTTGAACACCGAGGCCGCGGCATTCCCACTCGATGTCATCAGCCTTCTCCTCTCAACGACAGCTCAGAGCTATCCCTCGGAGGGAGAGGCAACGATCCATGTCACAGATCCGCGCGGCACAGATCTCATCCTCCGCATGGACGAAGCGACCGTCAAACACACCATGAACGGGGCGCTCTGGAAGGGTCAGGTGATGGCAGATCATCCGGGATGCTACGTGCACTACCTCACGACACATGGCCCAAACTTCTACGGTCGCGTCCAGGCAGACCAGATCATCGATCACGTCGACGGCATCCTCGTCCCGCAATGGTCCGTCGGCTTTCCGGATTATTTTGACCGGCCGGTCACGATTGCCCTACAAGACAACCGGGTCGTGAAGGTGGACGGATCGCGCACCTGGTATGGCGATGTACTTGAAGAGATGCTGATGGAGAGCCGACTGATCGAGCTCGGTTGCGGATTCAACCCCAAGTGGCCACGCGACCAGGTCTATCCCGCGGGCACGAACTCCCCAGGAGGTATTCACTATGGAATGGACCTCGTCAAGGAGTCGCAATACATCAAGGAGATGATGCCGGACTGGCCTGAACCGCCGGTACACATGGATCTTGTCGATCTTGATGCGACCATCACGGTCAATGGCGTAACCGTCGTCGAGAATGGCCGCCTGAGTGCTCTTGATGATCCAAAGGTTCGAGAGTGCGCAGGGCGTTATGGCTCCCCGGAGTATCTCCTTGACAGCTGGCCCTTCATCACGAGCCACTAAGCAGACAGAACACCCTTTGGCCGGGATTCTCGTGACACGTTGCGCGTCCTGTCCAAGAGCTCAGCTCTCCCTCTGCAAACGAGGGTGACCGAGTAGCCCAAGTGCATTGCCAGAACAGACCAGTCGTCGATCTCCTTGATCGAGACCGGCGAGACCAAGCGTCTCCTCGACCCGGGCGCGACTTGCGACATTGAGTCCAATCGGCCAATCGCTCCCGACGAGAACGTGATCGCTACCGAGGAGATCGACCGCGTAGCGCACTGCACTTGGCTCAAACCCCATCGTGTCGAAATACACATGCCAACGCTCTTGTGGTGGCGCAGTGTTGCGTATTCGTTCGGCTCCTGACAGTGTGCCAGCAACGACAAGTCCCCCGCCGCCAAGCCAGGTAAATACAATCTTCAATCCGCGTACCTCGTCGAGTACGCCGGAGTTGATCAACGACAACAGACTCGCAGCACTTGAGGTTCCACGCGCCAGCATGCGTCCCCAGTTCCCAAGTGGAGCAAGTTCAGCGCTGAGCTCAGCTGGACTTACCGGATGTGCAAAGACCGGCACTCCAAGATCGGCCGCCATCTGCAACGTTGCACGCGCCTCTGGAGCGTCAAGAAAGAGATCGCCGTGCGCGCAGTCGACCACGATCCCTGAGAGACTAAGTTCACGATCGGCCCGCTCAACCTCTGATGCCGCCGCGTCTCCCAGAAAGGCATCGACCGTGGCGAGTCCCGCCAGGTGAGCGCTACCCGCCACCACCTCGGCAAGATGGTCGTTCATCGCCCTCATCGCTGCGAGGTCGAGGTGCTCGCCATCTCGTGTAACGAGCGCGGGTGGAGCACTCAAAACCCGCAGATCCACTCCCATCTCTTGTTGGTCACGGATCAGTCCATCAAGATCCGCGATGCGTTTTGCGATACCCATCCAGCGAGCGACGTGCTCGGGAAGCGAATTCACCGGAGGAAGGGCTGGCCAATCAGCCCCCGCGTAATGGCAGTGAAAATCGATGATGAATTCCAAGTC